>NZ_JAUBTF010000008.1:0-157369 GCF_036702355.1 Microcoleus sp. D3_18_C4 | reverse complement strand
CCTACCGAAACTGGTCTAAACTAACTATGTTATTCTACCACAAATATAGTCTGTCTACTTACGCCGAGCTGTACTAGCTATAAAAAATCCACAAGGAGTAACTTCCATGCGAAGTGAAAGCATCATAAAAAAAGCAACATCTACACCGGAAAACTCAACCTATCGAGAATTGAGCGACTTGGAACTCGAAGCGATCGCAGGTGGTATGCGTACTATTACAATCGAAGGCCCAGTGCCGGACTATCTGAAACCCCGCATATCCACGCAACTGATTAACTACTTGCAGTCCTATTTCGGGAAATGAGCGGCTTGTAACTATAAGCGATCGCGCTTCCGCTGAGTTTAAACACCCAATCAGAAAACATCAATGGAAACCCAGTTTCTTAAATAAACTGGGTTTTTATTTACCTCATATCATATACGTGTGAATCGAGCCTAATTCCTGTAGGGGCGGTTTTTACCAACCATAATCAACTAGAACTAATAATCTTGTAAACCAGATCCTGGATCCATAGCAGGTCTAAATCATTATATAAATCTACAAAAAAGGCGTTGCTTAATCAGCGTATGAAAAAAATCACTTAAAAATCCCGAAGTTTTGTGAATACTGGTTTCTATGACTTGCATATTTAGCCTTTCATACCCTGAATCAGCAACGCCAAAATCTTTCTTTTAAAAGCTTACTACACTGAATATACCTTTTGTCCATTTGGGAAGTTCAATGTAATTGGTGATTGGTAATTGTAGGTGGGGTAGAAGGAAGGGAAACCACACCTACAATTACTATTAACAGTCATTCGATTTTAGATTTTAGATTTTAGATTTTGGATTGACCCCACGGATAAATTCGGGGGCTTGAGGATTTTAGATTTTAGATTTTGGATTGATTCCACGGATAAATCACGTGGCGGGTACCATCAAGAAATTATTGGTCAAAGTCCTAAGTCAAAAGTGCCAAGTCAACAGCTAACAGTCAACAGTTAATTGTTAACTGTTGACTGTTAAACTGAATCCCTGTGCCGAACTCGCTAGAAACTGCCGGAATGGCTGTTCATTCTTTGGATTTAGAACTTTTGGAAAGCTTACCCTCAAAAGGTTGAACTCCACTATTTGGATAGTTGTCATCGCTGGGGCTAAAAATCCGCACCGCTGCTTCCGAAACGTAACGCATTGCGTTTGTCAAAGATTTAGAAAGATTCATAGAATCTGCCTCTCTTGTCTGAGTTCTGATACTTTTAATATTACTCTGATTTTTGGGCTGTGGATGAGTTTAGCAATATTTATTTGAATTACTTATTGGTCTGCAACATAGAAGCAAGCTGAAGGTTTGAGAAATAACGAATTTTTGGACGATCGACCTTTTGCTGGTAGATTTTTCCTTACTCAAGTCAAGCAGTCGCGATCGCCCCTCCCGACGCTCAGAAACCGGGTTGTCTAACTCTATTCAAAGGCTGCAACGAAATATTTTCGCAAAAAACCCGGAACGCTTGAGTGTTTGTGCTTAATTCCTGAGTTTGTTAAATTCAGTATTTATATTGCTTTTACCATAATATTAATCGAAAAATTAACCTAAATCCGCTATTCAAGGGCATAATAAGCGAATTTTGCCGACAAATATCTGCAATCTTCATCAAATATTTACAAAAAGATATGGTATTTGTCACTATAATTAAAAAAAAGAAGTTTGTTCGGGGTTTTTCTTATGGAAACTGCGACAGAAAGCCTGCAGCTCACAGGTTTTGAAGAAATCTTAGAAGACCGGGAACTAACGGTTTCTTCAGCAGATTACAGCCTTTTGACCGATCTCTACCAGCTAACGATGGCCGCTTGTTACGTCGGGGAAGGGATCGACGGGCGGGCCGCGAGTTTTGAATTATTCGCGCGCAGGCTGCCAGAGGGTTTTGGCTACGCGATCGCGATGGGTTTGGCTCAAGTTATCGATTATTTGGAAAAATTTCGGTTTTCGCCGGCGCAAATTGAGGCTTTGCAGTCCACTGGGATTTTTGCCGACGCCCCGGAGCGATTTTGGACTTTACTCGCCACAGCCCGTTTTACTGGCGATGTTTGGGCGGTGCCGGAGGGGACGGCGGTGTTTGCTAACGAGCCTCTGCTGCGAATTGAGGCTCCTCTGTGGCAGGCTCAGTTAGTGGAAACTTATTTATTGAATGCCATAAATTATCAAACTTTGATTGCGACGCGGGCAGCGCGGCTGCGGGATGTGGCGGGCCCGGAGGCTAAGTTGCTGGAATTCGGGACGCGCAGGGCTTTTGGGCCTCAAGCTGCTGTTTGGGCGGCTAGGGCTGCCCTGGCTGCGGGATTCGACGGAACTTCTAATGTTTTGGCTGCTTTGAAGTTGGGCCGCAAGCCTGTCGGTACGATCGCCCATGCTTTGGTAATGGCTGTGGCTGCCCTCGAAGGTAGCGAGAATCAGGCGTTTGCAGCTTTTCACCGCTATTTTCCGGGGGCGCCGCTGCTGATCGATACTTATGATACTGTGGCGGCGGCGCGGATGTTAGCCGATCGAGTCAACAGCGGTGAAATGCAGTTGGAAGGCGTGCGGCTGGATTCGGGCGATTTGGCGGTGCTGTCTCGGGAAGTTCGATCGATCCTTCCGGGCGTTCCAATTTTTGCTAGCGGCGATTTGGACGATCGAGAAATTGCTAAATTAAAAAGTAGCGGTGCTTGCATTGACGGTTACGGTTTGGGAACCAAGTTAGTCAGCGGTTCCCCTGTCAACGGTGTTTATAAATTGGTGGAAATTGACGGAATTCCGGTGATGAAAGAGGCCAGCGGCAAGGTAACATATCCAGGAAGAAAGCAAATTTTTAGACATATTGAAAATGGGCAAATTCTCGGAGATTATTTGGGATTGTCGGGAGAAACTATTCACAATTGTGATTCTTACTTACCATTAATGGAGTTGGTTGTCAAGGATGGCAAACGAGTCCAGAAACAGGAAAGTTTGGAGGAGATCGCCAAACGCACTGCTGCTTCTGTCGCCAGTCTTCGACCCGAAACTCGCCAACTTGACAACCCGATTTCGCCGTCAGTGGAAATTTCTACAGATTTGCAGAGTCTTACTCAAAAAACGAAAAAGAGTCAGTAGTCAGTAGTCAGTAGTCAGTAGTCAGTAGTCATTAGTCATTAGTCATTAGTCATAAATCAACAATCAACAATCAACAGTCAACAGTCAACAGTCAACAGTCAACAATTACCGATTCCCTATGCAGAAGATTGCTCTTTTTGGAACCAGTGCCGATCCACCCACAGCAGGACACAAAACAATTCTGAGTTGGCTTTCGCAACATTTTGATTGGGTAGCAGTTTGGGCGTCGGACAATCCTTTTAAGTCGCACCAAACTTCTCTAGAACACCGATCGGCAATGCTGCTGTTAATCATTCAAGAAATTAATTCGCCCAGACACAATCTTTGCTTGCATCCAGAACTCAGCAGTCCGAGGACTGTGGAAACTGTGGAACAAGCAAGATTGCTGTGGCCGGATGCAGATTTGACGCTGGTAATCGGTTCTGACTTGGTAGGGCAACTGTCTCGCTGGTACAAATTTGAACAATTGTTAAAACAAGTGGATCTGCTGATAGTACCGCGACCCGGTTATCCATCAGAGCAATTAGATTTGTGGCAGTTGAGGCGCATGGGTGCAGACGTGGCGATCGCATCTTTGAGTGCTCCCAATGTTTCTTCTACTTCCTATCGGGAAAAAGGAGACAGGGAAGCTCTGACTCCGACCATCGAAGATTACATCCATAGGGAGCATTTGTACGCATGGCACGAGGCACAAAAAAGAGCGAGGGTTGCTCATTAGCTGACTTTAAAGTAGGAGTAGATAATGTTATTTTTTCCGTCGATACCGTGCAGAACCGCTTGTTGGTGCTGTTGGTAATGCGGCAAGACGAACCGTTTATCGATTCTTGGAGTCTTCCCGGTACTTTGGTGCGACACGGAGAATCCCTTGAAAATGCGGCTTACCGGATTTTGTCTGAGAAAATTCGGGTAAAAAATTTGTATCTGGAGCAATTGTATACTTTTGGAGAACCGGGGCGCGATCCTCGGGAAATTACCAGGGGCGATCGCTATCTTTCGGTTAGTTATTTTGCTTTGGTTCGCTTTGAGGAAGCTGAGTTAATTGCTGGGAGTGTAGTGGCGGGTGTGGGCCACCGCGTCGGCGGCATTGCTTGGTATCCCGTGCAACAAGTTCCACAGCTTGCCTTCGATCACAATCAAATTCTCGAATACGGATATCGGCGACTGCGTAACAAACTTGAATACAGCCCGGTAGCTTTTGAAGTTTTGCCGGAACTTTTTACTTTGAGCGATTTGTATCAACTTTATACAACTATTTTGGGGGAAAATTTTTCTGATTATTCTAATTTTAGAGCTCGATTGTTGAAATTGGGTTTTTTGTGCGATACCGGTGTTAAGGTTTCGCGCGGGGCGGGCCGCCCTGCTAGTTTGTACCGCTTTGATGCGGCCGCTTTTGCTCCTTTCAAAAATAAGCCACTGGTGTTTATTTAGCTGTTCCTTAGATGACATTGTGGGATCAATTTAGTAACATTAGAATAGAAGCTATTAAGGAGTGCAGACGATGAAAGACCCTGATGAATGCGCTAATATTCACGAAGTTCGGGAGGAAATTGATATTATCGATCGAGAAGTGATCGAGGCTTTGAGCAAGAGATTTCAATACGTCATCGCGGCAGCAAGGTTCAAAACGAGTGAAGCTAGTGTTCGATCGTTCGATCGCTTTCACGATATGTTACAGCAGCGGCGCGAGTGGGCTCAAGAATCGGGTTTGAATCCTGATGTGGTTGAAAATATTTACCGGGATTTGGTAAATTATTATATTGAGGAAGAGTTGAAACATTACAAATCTGAGTAATTTTTCGCTACATTCAAATCTAGGACTATAGGAAAGTGAGTCCGCGCGAGCGGACTGTTAGCAATATTTATTAAGTGATTTGGTGAGATGAAAATTGCGATCGCACAACTCAACCCTACTATTGGTGATATCTTGGGCAACTCCAACCTAATTCTGGAGGCGGCGAAACAAGCTGAGGTTGAGGGCGCAAACTTATTGCTAACACCCGAACTTTCCCTGATCGGTTATCCGCCGCGCGATTTGTTAATTAATCCGAGTTTCATTGCAGATGCAGGTGCACAGTTGCAGCAACTGGCGCAAGCTTTGCCGCCGGAGTTGGCAGTCATAGTAGGCACTGCCTTACCTAATGCTACTGCTGTTAAACTCGGCGGAAAATCATTGTTTAATAGTGCTGTTTTGTTGCAAAATGGCGCCGTCAAAACAGTTTTTCATAAACGCTTGTTGCCTACTTATGATGTATTTGATGAAGATAGATATTTTGAACCGGGAGAAAACAGCAATTACTTTTCTATTGGCGAAGTCAAAATCGGCGTGACAATTTGTGAAGATTTGTGGAACAATGAGGAGTTTTGGGGTAAACGCAGTTACGCGGGCGATCCTGTTTCCGATCTGGCAAAATTGGGTGTAGATTTAGTGGTGAATTTGTCGGCATCGCCTTATTCTGCGGGGAAGCGGGGAGTGCGATCGGCGATGTTGCAGCACAGCGTCATCCGCTGCGGGATACCGATTATTTACGCTAATCAGGTAGGGGGAAATGACGATATTATTTTTGACGGCAGCAGTTTTGCTGTGAATCGAAAGGGTGATTTGATTCAGGTATTAGCTTCTTTTGAAACGGATTTTGCGGTGCTGGAATATGACGCCGCTAAACAAGATTTAGTTGGCAGCGGCGGGATGGGGCAAGATGCCCGATCCACAACAGATTTAAGTTTTCATCCGGCAGAAGGAGATGCAGAAATTTGGGCTGCTTTGGTTTTGGGAGTACGAGATTATGTCCGCAAGTGCGGTTTTTCTAAGGTTGTACTCGGTTTGAGTGGCGGGATAGATTCGGCTTTGGTGGCGGCGATCGCCAGTTGCGCGATCGGGCCCGAAAATGTTCTAGGGGTGCTGATGCCTTCTCCTTACAGTTCAGATCATTCGGTTAATGATGCTTTGGAATTAGCCCGAAATCTGGGCATCGCGATCGAACTATTGCCGATCGGCGATTTGATGAAAACTTACGATCGCACTCTCGCCAATTTGTTTGTCAATACAACTTTCGGGATTGCTGAGGAAAATATTCAATCGCGGATTCGAGGCAATCTGTTGATGGCAATTTCTAATAAGTTCGGACATTTGCTGCTTTCGACTGGGAATAAGTCGGAAATGGCTGTGGGTTACTGCACTCTCTACGGCGATATGAATGGGGGATTGGCGGTGATTGCCGATGTGCCGAAAACTCGCGTTTATTCGCTTTGTCGATGGCTGAATTCTGGGAGTGAGAAGATTAAAAATCAGGCTGACTTGGGAAAGGAAATTATTCCGGTTAATATTATTACTAAGCCGCCGAGTGCTGAACTGAAACCGGGACAAGTTGACCAAGATTCTTTGCCGGATTACGATGTTTTGGATGACATCTTGCAGCGGTTGATCGAACATCACGAATCGGTTCAACAAATTGTGGCTGCAGGACACGATGAAGCGGTGGTTAAACGTGTAGTAAAATTAGTGAGGCAAGCGGAGTTTAAACGGCGGCAAGCAGCCCCTGGTTTGAAAATTAGCGATCGAGCTTTTGGTACCGGTTGGCGGATGCCGATCGCCAAATCTTCCTTCTATTAAACGCATCATTAAACGCAAAATGGTTAACATCGACGGTAGTTTCGGCTTCGATTTTCTCCTGGGAACTCTCAGCAACGATACGATTAGAGGATTTGCGGGTAATGATACTGTTCAAGGTTTGGGGGGAAATGACCGAATTTTTGGCGATCGGGAAAATGATTTGTTAGCAGGAAATGAAGGCGCTGATACGCTGTCTGGCGGTCAGGGAAGCGATACAATCTATGGAGGACAAGACTCCGATTGGATGTTTGGCGATCGGGGTCACGATTTGCTAATAGGTGGCGAAGGCGGGGATATCTTGACAGGAGGCGCGGGGGAGGATTTATTTGTGATTGAAAGAACCTCTGCCGCATCTACTATTACTGAAGCCGATATAATTACAGATTTTGGCAACGGCAATGATAAAATTGTCTTGACAGAAGGCATCAACTTTAGCGATTTAGAGCTTTCTGTTTCCGACAACCAAACTATTATGAAAGACAAAAACTCTGGTAATTACTTAGGAGTTGTTTTGGGAAATTCTAATCTGACTGAATCCAACTTTATGTCGCTGTTTGGCGGGATAGATAGGGGTCAGCTTTTGCCAATTTCGGTTAACACGATTATAGCCGATCGCGCGATCGGACTGGAAGTGGCGCAAACTCCCCAAGAACAAGCGACAGGTTTAATGTTTCGCACAGAATTGCCAGATGACAGGGGAATGCTTTTTCCCATCGAACCCGCGCGAAACGTGCGTTTTTGGATGAAAAACGTGTTTATTGAACTCGATATGGTTTTTCTGCGGGAAGGCGTAGTGCAGGCGATAATTCCTAACGTACCGCCGTGTTTGACCGAAACCTGCCCCAACTACGGCCCGGATGTTCCTGTTGACGGAGTGATCGAACTAAGAGGCGGAAGGGCGGCTCAATTGGGACTCAAAGTTGGCGATCGGATTCCCAATTTACCCTAAAAGGTATATGATTTTATCGCAGCATTCAACATTTTTGCATCCAATGAATCCTATGAATCCTATTGAATTAAAAATAATCCCCCATCAAACTCAAGACGGTTTAGCTTACCAACATTTGCGCTTGCGAATTACAACTCAAGACGGTATCATCACACCCGATGATTTACAAGGTTTGAAACTTCCTCAAGACGTTCAATTAAGCCAAGGAATTGTTATTGAAGGTAGAGGAGCAATTTGGCTGTACGGGTATTTAGTACATGAATGTCATCCTGCGGCTTGGGTGGGATGTTACGATCCGCGATTAGAAGGTGCCGTGGTAGTAGCGACGCACAAGCACGAGGTATCAGTTGGACAGGTATTAAAATTGAGTTTACCGAGCGATTAAGACTCTCCGTAGCGGGTGTACTGGCTTTGGTTTTGAATGCCAACCCGACTCTTACTCCGGCTTAAGTTGAGTATATCTTGACGACAATAGCCAAACCAAATGGGATAATAGCCTAGAAAAAATAGGCAGCAACTATTCAGAAATATTAGTCGAGCGCCATACACCCGCGCGAATCTGTTTTGTCCGAACCTCCGCGCGGATGGGATGTGGATGCAATCCAGCAATGGATGGCAAATATGGATTGACTTCGCAGTTAGAAGTTTGGCAGAAACTCGGCGGTTTTAGTTGTCGAACTTGTGAAGGTCAAATTCAAAATTTTAGCAAGCAAGTAGGATGGAACATGAGCTCGCAAGTAATCCCTATAGCAGGCTAGTATCCAACAGTTGCTGCATGAAGTGGGCAAAGTTATATTGACAGCGATAAAAGCATAACTAGGTACTGTCTTTTTGCTGGCGCGCAGACATGACAAGCGTGGAGAGTTACAAAATTTAACCTGTTTTCTACTTTCGCCAATTGCCGCAAGTAACAGTTAATACCCCATATTCCAGGTTCATGAACTAGAGTAGCAGCTATATTGTGTGGTGTTAATCTGAAGGGTGCGGATCTGCGAGATTTTGGATAAAACTTGCAGAGTGTTGATGGCGACGCACCTTACTTGCTTGACTTTTCAAAGCTTTTTACCTAGCCCTGTTTCTCACAAATCATTTAGGATTGCTATAAATTGAGAGGGTTTTAATAATATTGAGGAATTGCTGCAAAATGGTGGACGAATGATTATGCCGCCAAACAGCAGTTAATTGAGTGGTTGTCGTTTGTTCCTGAATCTGACGATAGACCACTCCTTCGCGTTGAAGATTCTGTACGTGAGATGGCAGAATGCTGATTCCTGTTTCCCCTGCAACTAATCCCAAAATTGTGACCATAAAGACGGCTGTTTGAGCAACTTTAGGAACAAACCCTGCTTGCGAACATACATGGTAAATTTCCTCAGATAAGCCAGCCACAATCTGATGAAGGGGCATTACAAATTCTTGATCCTTTAGGTCGGAAAGCGAAATTTTGGATTGGGCTGTAAGCGGATGGTTTTTGGGTAAAACGACGACAAGTGGTTCTTGCGTGAGAGACATCGTTTCTAAATCATTGGCTTCAGAAATATCGTGGTAGAGATAGAGAAAAATGATATCAGTCTGGCGATCGCGCAACCTCTGAATTAGGAAAGCACTATGTTCTTCCTGCAAAATCAGTTTTACCTCTGGATATCGCTGTCGAAAAGTTCGCAGCATCTCTGGAAAGACACCATTCGCGATCGAACTGGGAAAACCCACCGTCAAATAACCCAATTCACCCTGATGAATGCGCTGGGTTTTATGTACCGCTTGTTCTAACTGTACCAAAGTTGCGCGAGCTTCTTCTAAAAACGCCTGTCCTGCTGGGGTTAGCTGAATCGGGTGACTTTTGCGATCGAATAGCTTCACACCCAGTTCAGCCTCTAAATCTTTAATTTGTTGACTTAGGGGCGGTTGGGCAATGTGCAATCGCTTTGCCGCGCGACTAAAGCTCAGTTCGTCTGCCACTGCAATGAAGTAACGAAGATGGCGAAGTTCCATAGGTTATACGATTTTAGATTTGAGAATTGAATGATTGGGAATGAATGATTACTATCATGGTTTGGAGCACGGGCCTACAGTTATATTCTCTTTTGTAACGGGGATTAAATACTATATTTTTTAAGTATATTGTTATATATAAAAAAGTATTTGACATATAGCTATAACTTCTTTATTTTGAAAGTAATAGTTATAAATTTCGGCAGAAAATACCTATTTAAGTATTGCTTAATGAGGATTATTCATGATTTCGCAAGTAATTCGACGAGTTGCAGTTGTGGGAGGAACCCACGGAAACGAGTTGACTGGGGTTTATCTGATTAAGAAGTTTCAACAATTCCCAGACTTACTGAAACGATCGAGCTTTGAGGTGGTTACTCTATTAGCTAATCCTCAAGCGGTAAAGTGCAATCGGCGTTATGTCGATCGCGATTTGAACCGTTGCTTTGCCGAGGAAGATTTGTCTAACCCAGATTTGATGGGTTACGAGAACAGACGTGCTAAGGAAATCTCCGCCCAACTATGTCCGAAAGACGAACATGGGGCTGATGTGATCGTTGACCTTCACAGCACAACGGCCAACATGGGGCTGACAATTTTACCATCTAGCAAACATCCATTCAATTTGCAATTATTAGCTTATTTGAGTGAGATCGAGCCCTCACTGCGAGTTTGTTTCGGAGAGTATTCTGGTGAGGATGCCCCAATGCTTCGATCGCTCTCTGCTTTCGGTGGCACCATAGAAGTTGGGCCCATCGCCCAGGGAGTCATTAACGCCCGTCAGCTTCAGCAAACCGAAATGCTAGTTCACGCCATTCTGGATTATCTCGATGCACAAAATCAGGGAAAGCCGCTTCATATACCATCATATTTAACTGTATATCAGGCGATCGGCTCAGTAGACTATCCCAGAAATTCAGTAGGTGAACTGCAAGCTGCGATCCATCCCCAACTTCAGTTCAAAGACTATGAACCCTTACATCCCGGTGAACCGATGTTTCTCACATTTACGGGAGAATCACTCCCCTATCAAGGAGAATCTACTGTTTTCCCTGTATTCATTAACGAAGCTGCCTATTACGAAAAACACATAGCGATGGTTTTGACGAAAAAACAACAGCTTCACCTTGAAACGGCATAACTTGCCGAAAAATATGACTTTTATGAAATTAGGGTTATGACTTTTATGAACTCAAGCAATGAATTTATGAATTGACTTATCATCTCGCCGATGGAAGAATGTTAATTAATTTAAAATCAAGCATTGTCTCCCCTAAACACCAGTGAATCTCAAATTATCAGGAGTGAATTTATGGAAAGTACGCTCGGTATATTGGCAATCGATCGCGAACAGCAGCTCACAGCAGCATTAACAACCTTTGGTAACAGCGGTCAGCTTAATTTTTTCACTGCATCCAGTCAATTTAACGGTAGCCTCCCTAGCAACGGCCTTGACACTGATAATTTGACAGCGAGCGCCATCAGGGAACAAGAACAAATAGCAGATTTTATAGTATCCCAAAAAAGCGAGCTGCTCCGTTACTCAGCCAACGATCGAGCCGCTAGCGGTACATCTGCTGCTCAACCAAAATCGAACTCAGATGCGATCGCTGTCGGCACAGAGCCCCTAACAGGAACGAGAACGGCTAATCAGTTGAATTTATCAGACCCAGGCAACTCCTTAGCAACTGCACGCAATATTGGTGTTGCTGATAACAATCGCTTCACCTTCAATGATTTTGTCGGAGTTGACGATAACGATGATTATTACCGCTTTACTATTAACAACAATAGCGATTTAAGCTTGCGTATCGATGTTTTGAATGGGGCAGCAATCGAGTTGATTCAAGATAAAAATCGCAACGGTGAGGCTGATTATGATGAACTTCTTAGCAGCGATTATGCCTCAGCAGGTGCATCCGGCGAGATAAATTTCTTCAACCTGACTCCTGGAGATTACTATGTCGCAGTTTATAGTTACTTTGACTATAAGAATTACAACCTGAATCTGGCTGCAACGCCTGGTACTGGTTTTAGCAGCAATTACGGATACGGTTTAGTGGATGCAAATGCAGCAGTAGCCGGCACTTTTAACAGTCCCGTTAATTTCCCCGAAGTTCCTAATTTGGGCGGGAATGATTGGGCAAGAGACATGGTAAATGCGCCGGAAGTTTGGCAGGGGGGAATTACCGGAAATGGGATTGTTGTAGCTGTCGTCGATAGCGGTGTTGACTACACCCATCCCGATTTAGATGCCAATATTTGGCAGAATGCGGGTGAAATTCCCAATAACGGAATTGACGACGATCGCAACGGATATATTGATGATATTCGGGGTTGGGATTTTGTGTGGAACGACAACAACCCAATGGATGGGGATTTCGACGGTCACGGGACTCACGTAGCAGGTGCGATCGCGGCCGAACGAAATGATTTTGGCATAACTGGAGTTGCCTACAATGCAAAGATTATGCCTGTGAGAGTTTTGCCGGAATTTGGCTCTGGGAACTTTAATAATTTGGCTGCTGGAATTCGCTATGCTGCTGATAATGGAGCTAATGTAATTAACTTTAGTATTGGTGGCTGGTCGCCTAGCATGGAGGTTAATGAGGCAATTCAGTACGCCACTAACAAAGGAGTTGTTGTCGTCATGTCAGCAGGAAATGATGGTTTTTATGAACCAGACTATCCAGCTCGTAATGCCGATAGCTTCGGAATTGCTGTGGGAGGAATTGATATAAATGGCAGGATGGATGAATTCTCTAACCGTGCAGGTTCCCGACCTTTGGATTACCTAATTGCACCGGGAGTAGACATCTTTTCTACAACTCCCTATAACACCTACGAAACTTACAGCGGCACATCGATGGCAGCCCCTCACGTGGCGGGTGTAGCGGCTTTAGTTTTGAATGCCAATCCGAATCTAACTCCGGCTCAGATTGAGCAAATTTTGACTGCAACAGCCAATCCAAACTGGGTAATTGTCTAGAAACTGCCCGTACAGAAACATCCCTGTAATTACTGGCAAAACTTTCTCGCAATCTGTGTTTGAAAAAATAAAACTTATTTTTTTGCATAAAAGTCGGAAGCTTTGCCTGAGTAGAAAAATAAATTGAGACATCGCAAGGAGAAACGAACTTATGACTTTACGAACAGATCCATCAGGAATACCCCGCTTAATTGGCGAAGAGAAATCCGAATTCATTGATTTATACGATGTTAATTCCCAATTTGGAGGAGTAACTAACTTCCCTTCAGGAATTTGGATGCTCGGAGGTAACGATACAGTTCACGGATCTTTAGCTAATGATTTGGTATTTGGTAATGACGGGGAAGATAGTTTCAGAGGGGATGAGGGAGATGATTCTTTATTTGGAGGAAGAGGGAAAGACTTTTTGCAAGGAAATGAGGGAAATAACTATTTAAGTGGGGGTCAAGATGCGGATTGGATTATAGATAACGGAGACGATGATATTTTATTGGGCGGTAGAGGCAATGACATTCTCTACAGCGGTTACGACAATGATACTCTGGTTGGAGGTTTGGGTCGAGACTTCTTATCAGGTGTAGTTACTGGGGTCGGTAGCACTACTCCTAAATGGACGGGAAGAACTTTATACGTTCTCCAACCTGAACCCGGAGTTACTGATATCAATCAAGCCGATCTGATTAACCATTTCAGATTGGGTTTCGATCGGATTGGATTAGCAAGTGGTTTGACACCTAACGATGTAGTTTTGGAAGAGTTGACCACTACAACTATTTTTATACAGTTTGATGTGCCCGAAGATGTGAAAATCTTGATGACGCCATCTGAGTTAAATCCTCCACCGCAATTGCTTTCAGGGACTCTCATCAAACTCAGGAATACCGGAGATTTCCTAGGTTTTGTTCCAGGTATAACGCCCGATAGACTCCAAAACAGCATCATCTCGGTTCAGGAATTCTAAGTTAAAGCAATTTTTGCCAGTTGTGGCAATTAGCATTATATGGCGGGGTTTCCCAACCCGATTTGGTATTATGTAGGTTGCACAGTGCGTACCTTACCGCTGTTGGCAATTGAAAATCCCGATGTTATATTAATTCTAAAAAATCATGCAACAGTAGCTGTAGCGTGCATACAGTCTTTCAGGAAACAAACCAAAAACTCATAACAGTTGCATGATTTTGGAGAATTAGTATTAAATTATGGCAAGTTACAGAACTGTGTTGTTTTTAAACAGTCTAACTTTAGTGTTAGTAGGGATAGTGACGGCGTGTCTGAATTTATTCGGGTCTTCGGTAAAAGGGTTATTTTTGCCGCCTTGCTCTGCCACGTATCCGGGTGCAGGTTTCTTTTTTTTGGCGTTTCAAATGTTATTTTATTTATCGGTAATGGTGTGCGCTTTTACCTTTGGATTGCTGAGAATTATTCAACCAGACCGCCCAGAAAATCGATTTATTTTATATTCGGCACTGTTTGCAGGTTGCTTTCTGTTCAATGAAGTTTTTCGCACCCACGTTCATCTTGGACGTGCGGGTTTTCCGAAAGGGACAATTGTCATATTTTACGCCGTGCTGGCAATTGCATACGGATTAACTTTTCGGAGGCAAATTCCCTCGACTCCCTATGCTTTACTGCTGAGTGGCGTAGGTTTGTTATTTGTTGCCTTTTTTGCAGAAGCGCTGCCCTTAAAAAACGAGATTGTTTCGAGCTTGGTCGAGGGAATTCCGAAGCTGTTGAGCGGGATTAATATTGCACTTTATTTTTTGTTTTTGTGTCAGAGTTTGATAGTGCGATCGCTCAATTTTTCTAACACGAAATCAAATCGAGAATGGAAGTAAGATGAAGATTTGCTGTTGGGTGGGGGCGGGTTTTTGAGATTGTCTATTTTTGAAAAATATTGTTTATAAAACCCGCCACTACATGATTGTATAATTGGTTAAAACTGAGATATTGCACAATTGTCAGTTAGCCTTTTATGAACAGGCAAGATGTTTGTTACACAAAATATAAATTTTATTGTTGAACAGGCATCTTGCCTGTTGCTGACAATGGTGGAAGATATCAGTTAAAACAAAAAGTACCGCTGCGCCATTGGCAAAATTGTTGCCGGTTCGCAAGTTAACAATTCCCCATCCGCCCTCACTTCATAAGTTTCTGGATCGACTTCCATTTGTGGCAAATAATCGTTGAGTTTCATATCTCTTTTACTAATTTGTCGCGTGCCGGAAACTGCTACAGTGGGCTTTTGTAAACCGAGCTGTGCGGCAATATCTCGATCGCGCGCAGCTTGGGAAACAAACGTCAGACAAGTCGCCCCAATCGCACCGCCAAAACTGCCAAACATCGGCCGCATATGCACCGGTTGCGGCGTGGGAATGCTGGCGTTAGCATCTCCCATCTGCCCGTAGGCGATCGCCCCTCCTTTAATTACCAGTTCCGGCTTCACCCCAAAAAAAGCCGGCCGCCACAAACACAAATCCGCCAATTTCCCCTCTTCCACCGAACCGACATACTGACTAATTCCATGAGTAATCGCCGGATTAATTGTATATTTCGCAATGTACCGCTTCACGCGAAAATTATCGTTAATTTCCTCTGTTTCCCCCCCTTGGTAAAGGGGGGTTAGGGGGGGTAAATTCCCCCTTTGAGCCTTCATTTTATGTGCCGTTTGCCAAGTCCGAATAATCACCTCTCCCACTCTTCCCATCGCCTGAGAATCAGAAGAAATCATACTAAACGCACCTAAATCGTGCAAAATATCCTCAGCAGCAATAGTTTCCCTTCTAATTCTCGACTCAGCAAAAGCCACATCTTCAGGAATGCCTCGATCCAAATGGTGGCAAACCATCAACATATCTAAATGTTCTTCTAAAGTATTGACAGTGTAAGGGCGAGTCGGGTTAGTTGACGAAGGCAAAACATTAGCTTGTCCGCACACTTTAATAATATCCGGTGCGTGTCCGCCGCCAGCACCTTCAGTGTGGTAAGTATGAATAGCTCGATTCTTAAAAGCCGCAATTGTAGCTTCCACAAATCCCGCTTCATTGAGAGTATCCGTGTGAATTGCAACTTGCACATCGTACTCGTCAGCTACACTCAAACAAGTGTCGATCGTTGCTGGTGTAGTTCCCCAATCTTCGTGGAGTTTCAAACCCATTGCACCGGCAAAGATTTGTTCAATTAATCCTTGCGGTTGACTGGTATTTCCTTTACCTAAAAACCCTAGATTTACGGGGAAAGCGTCAGCAGCTTGCAGCATTCGGTACATATGCCAAGGCCCGGGAGTGCAAGTTGTGGCGTTTGTACCCGTTGCGGGGCCAGTGCCGCCGCCGATCATTGTCGTGATTCCAGAGGCGATCGCCACTTCAATTTGCTGCGGACAAATAAAATGAATGTGAGTGTCAATTCCCCCAGCCGTGAGAATCATTCCTTCACCGGCAATTACTTCAGTCCCAGGCCCGATAATAATATCTACCCTATCTTGAATGTAAGGATTTCCAGCTTTGCCAATTTTGTAAATTTTCCCGTCTTTAATCCCAACATCTGCTTTAACTATTCCCCACCAATCTAATATTAAAGCATTAGTAATTACCGTGTCAACAGCACCGTCTGCATTAGAAATAGGCGACTGTCCCATGCCATCTCGGATGACTTTGCCGCCACCAAACTTCACTTCATCCCCGTAGGTTGTGAAGTCTTTTTCCACTTCTATGAATAATTCTGTATCGGCTAACCGGACGCGATCGCCCACAGTCGGCCCGAAGGTTTCCGCGTAGGCGCGGCGATCCATTCTGTAACTCATGCTCGCTCCTAATATTAATAATTTTTTAGTTAGCAGTTGAGACCCACTTGAATTATAGTATGTGACGAGTTCCTTAATCTGCAAAAGTCAAAAAACTACAACATTAGGCAAGCTTTAAAACCCCGATCGGCATCAATTTTTGCCAATCGAAAATCTAAAATGCTATCAAGGGGCAACTTTCCTCCAGCATTTTCTGGATTTGCCTTTTCAAAATCTCCACATCCACCGTCATATCCATGCCAATGAAACTCCAATCTTCCGCTACATTATTGTCCTCAACCATACGGGAGTATTGTAATCCCAATAGCTGGCAAATGTAATAGAAATATGGCGGAGTGTACCCTCCATAAAAGAATTCCAATACTTTCGTTCCCGGCTGACACCACAGCAAATTTGTAAAACCAGCCCCGTGAGGGCCGACAACCACCGCCGCTTCTGCAAACAGACGAATTTGTTCATCAACACTGCGCGAGATATCTTCCAAAATTTCAAAATCAAATTCTTTCAAAACCTCTCGCACTTGTAATTCATTTTTAACCTTGCGTCGGCCGCTTCTCGACAGATAAAGTTTTCTATAAGGCTTTACCTTTTCCTTAAGACAGAATTTTTTCCGCAAAAGCTCTATATCGTAAGGACTGGGAAAATACCAGTCTTGATTGTTTCCCACCACCACACTTTCTGCATGATATCCCGTATCTCTAGCCTGAGTGTCGATTAGTGAACTTTCAGGAATACCGAGTTTGGTCATAAAGCCCAACTCAAAATCTGTATGTCGTAAAGGATAACAAATTTTAGCTTCTTGCCAAATTTCCTTACCTAAAGCCTCCTCAATTCGACAAAGTTTAGCCAGCACAAAAATGATAAAATCATAATAACTGCACCACAAATGCGACCAAGGAGCAACTACCAGCGGATAGGTAATTTGGTTAGGTTTGTAAGGCCATTCCAGAATGCCCGCACCGCTAATCCGAAAATCCAAGTCTAAAAGCAACTTCTTATTCAGCAGCGTGTTGCCAGACGTACAAATAGTTAGAGAATTTATTTTTTGATTGAGGGTAATCTTCCACACATAATCTGGGTCAAAAGACACGGGTTTTTCTGTGGCAAAAAACCGAGAAGGCACTTTTTTAACCGAGGTTAATGCGGGTATATTGATAGGTTGGTGCTGCTTTTTGTAAAGGATGCTGTCATCTAACAATTTGATGCTGGTGCGCCGGTCTAACGGGGTTCTCCAGACACGCCTTGATGTTGCCAGCAAGCTCTGCTTCAATGTCTGTTTGATCTGGTCAACTAATTTGGGGTTCATCACGCACTTTTGCTGTATATC
The DNA here is from genome assembly GCF_036702355.1 of Microcoleus sp. D3_18_C4. Lineage (NCBI taxonomy): Bacteria > Bacillati > Cyanobacteriota > Cyanophyceae > Oscillatoriales > Microcoleaceae > Microcoleus > Microcoleus sp. D3_18_C4. The sequence continues at coordinate 139,597 of NZ_JAUBTF010000008.1, read as the reverse complement.
TTTGCAGTTTTTACCACCACTATAGATACAAAATGCAAATTTTAACTCGCTCAAAAGTCGGAGATTGAACTAACAAAAGAAAGCCAGAAGGCACTTATACAGAAGGCAGAGAAAAAGTTGTGAGATGGCTTTGTCACTCTCCAGGCATAGGGCTGGAAGTGATACCATGTTAGATTGGGGATTGCGGATAACTTATTACTATCATGGTGTGGATATTTCCTACAGTTGCATTTTTTTTTGGAAACTGGCAGAACTTTGAAGTTAAAAAGTTTCTAATTCCCAAATCAACAATCGTGAACGCTCATCTGGTTTCATACTTCAGCATCCAGATGACCGTTCACTTTTCCATTGAAGCCGTAGACTTGACGACTACCTACAAACGGCACTAATTGCACTTCCCTTTCATCTCCGGGTTCAAATCTAACTGCTGTTCCCGCCGGAATATCCAATCGCATTCCTTTTGCTTGTTCTCGATTAAATTCTAAGGCTTCATTAGCTTCGTAAAAGTGATAGTGCGAGCCAACTTGTATGGGTCGATCGCCTTTATTTCCTACCAGCAACCGCACTGTTTCACGCCCTGCATTGAGTTCTATTTCGCCGGCTGAAATAATCATTTCTCCTGGAATCATCTTTTCCTCCTATGAGTCTCTGTGGTTGATTTTTTTAACGGATCGGATCGTGTACTGTAACGAGTTTAGTTCCATCGGGAAAAGTCGCTTCAACCTGGACTTCATGCACCATTTCCGGTATCCCTTCCATCACATCTTCCCGCGTCAGGAGAGTGGTTCCATAACTCATTAAATCGGCGACGGTGAGGCCGTCTCTGGCTCCTTCTAGAATGGCGGCGGAAATGTAGGCTAGTGCTTCTGGATAGTTTAATTTTAAACCTCGTTGTTTCCGCCGCTCTGCTACCAGGGCTGCGGTGAAAATCAGCAGTTTGTCTTTTTCTTGGGGGGTGAGTTGCATTTTTATTCTTGTAAGTGCGATCGCATTATTTGATTATGATATCTTTTACGGTTTTTTGTGAATGATTTAACCGCAAAGGGCGCAGAGGGCGCAGAGTCAGAGAAGAGAGAGATGAATAATCTAGTTAGGAGGGCAACTATACATTGAAACTCAAATATCATCCTATTTTATCCAAACTCTGGGCAAACAGCAAGGGCGTTGTGAATAAGACAAGCGCAGCAAGTGCCAAATGCTGACAAACCAGTCTCTCGCTGCGGTGGTGGATGTACCGCGATATCGGCACAGCAAACCGTTAGGAATACGAGTCACGCCGACGGTGGAATTACCAGGATAAATGCTGGCCTCTGATGGCAAATTTCGCACTTTTTCCACGAACTCTGTGGTGACGGGTTCGCCTACCCAAGCGAGGGTGGCGACTACGGGTTTTCCTGCGAGTCCGTGAGGGCTTTCGAGCATTTTTTCTCCACCTTTGAGCAATTGTCTGTCAATCCATAAAGGGCTGTTTTGTTGCCAGACTTCGGTGTGCGAACGCCATTCTCCCGACAAGAACTTTTCGCCCCTAGCACTGCGTCCAAATCGGGTAATTTCCCACAGTAAAATCCTCGCTGTTGGTGCTAATTCTACCCGCAAATTTTGCCGATATATTGCGCCGTCAAAAACTATTGTTTCCTGTGGCAGCCATTCTAAATTAGCATCGGCTTCTAGTTTGATGTCGATATTTTGTTGTGATTCTAGTCCGCTGCTACGATAGATTTTACTAGCAGCGGCGCTGGTAATCAAGGCTTTGGCGTTGGGTTGGAGGTGAAAATGACTGGAAAGTCGATCGCCCCCGACAACTCCCCCAGCCGTGTGCAAAATGACGCTGTGGCAAATCTCTTTCCCTTCAGGATAAAACGGGCGCTGCACCTTGAGGGGCGCTTGCATTTGATTGTGAATGATTTGAGTTGCACCGCTGCGGTTAGCGTAGGCTAAATTCAGGCTGCCGTGCCAGCCATTTTTAACTTGATCTATATGTTGTTTGGTCAAATTTTCAGTCACTAATTTTTTAATTTAAAAACATTCCCGATCAAAAACATACCACGACTGCGGCGCTTCCCTGCAATTAGTTAAATAATGATAATCGTTATCGGAAATATTTTTGGTTTCTGCACTTATTAGTATAATAATTTACATTTATCAACCATCAGATCGGCGAAGATGCGCGTACCATGTAAAAATCAGTAACTAGAGGAGTGCAGAATATGCCTCAAGTTCTCTTCAAAGTTGATTTGACCAAACCGATGTCCGAACAGGAATTAGTCGGTCACAATCGCTGGCATCCAGATATTCCAGCAGTAGTTTCCGTCAATCCCGGCGATGTATTTCGCATCGAGTGCAAAGACTGGACAGACGGACAAATTAAAAATGACGACAATCCCGACGACATTCGCGATGTAGACTTAACAGTAGTTCACGTTTTGAGCGGGCCAATTTACGTTAACGGCGCGCAGCCGGGGGATATTTTAGTAGTCGATATCCTCGATATCGGGGCTTTGCAAGGAGACGAATGGGGTTTTACGGGAATTTTTGCTAAAGAAAACGGTGGCGGTTTCTTGACCGAACATTTTCCGACTGCTGCTAAAGCAATCTGGGATTTTCAGGGAATTTATACCGCTTCCAGACACATACCAAAAGTCAGGTTTGCTGGGATTACTCATCCGGGTTTAATCGGCTGCGCTCCCTCTCAGGAATTGTTGAATAAATGGAACAAACGGGAAGCGGAATTAGTAGCAACAAATCCAGATCGAGTGCCGCCTTTAGCAGCACTGCCGAACCCCCAGAATGCAGTTTTGGGGTCGCTGCAAGGGGCAGAATTCGAGCGAGTTGCGGCGGAAGCGGCACGCACTGTTCCTCCCCGCGAACACGGCGGCAATTGCGATATTAAAAATTTGTCGCGGGGTTCGAGAATTTACTTTCCGGTTTATGTCGAAGGCGCAAAACTTTCGATGGGAGATATTCACTTTTCTCAAGGAGACGGGGAGATTTCATTCTGCGGGGCAATTGAAATGTCGGGGTACATCGACCTCCACGTTGATATTATCAAAGGCGGTATGGATAAATACGCAATGGTCAACCCAATTTTCAAACCAGGGCCGGTGGAACCGCGCTATTCAGAATACCTGGTTTTTGAAGGAATTTCTGTTGATGAATTTACTGGCAAACAGTATTATATGGATGCCCATGTTGCTTACCGGCGAGCTTGTTTGAATGCGATCGAATATTTGAAAAAGTTTGGTTTTACCGGAGAACAAGCGTATTTGCTATTAAGCTGTGCTCCGGTTGAGGGTCGCATCAGCGGCATTGTGGATATTCCGAATGCTTGCTGCACGATTGCTTTACCGACAGAAATTTTCCAGATGGATATTCTGCCGTCTTAATTAGTAGGGCGGGCCGGGCCAGTCATTGGTGTCAAATTAACAAAGTAGTATCAGTCTGCTGGCTGAGTTTATAAGCCTTCCGATCCCCCCTAACCCCCCTTAAAAAGGGGGGGACAAGATCCTTCTTGAAGTCCCCCTTATTAAGGGGGATTTAGGGGGATCGAGACTCTCATACAAGCGAGATATACATAGAGTTTCATTCTTAAATTGACACAATGTGTGGCCCGCCGCCTAGTCCTTGCATCCCAAATCTACCATCAAAAATTGATATGCCTCTTTACGATTTTAAGTGTGAAACTTGCGGCACTTTTGATAAGTGGCGCCCTCTTGCAGAAGCAGATATACCGGTGCTTTGCCCGAGTTGCGAAACTGTTGCTAAACGCATCTTTTCGCCGCCGATGATTCTAACTGGAAAGCTGCGGTTGAAAGGTCAAGAAAATCGGGAACCACAGGTAATTAAGCGTTCTGAGGAACCTAAACCGCAGCGGAATCGCGAACACCGAGGGGGACGACCTTGGATGATCGGTCACTGATCCAGTCAGGCAGGGGTTTCAACCCCTGCCTCAAAGCTGAAGTCCTCTAAAAGAGGACTGTAAAGTTAGTATTTCAGTCGGTTGAAACCGACTTTTGCTATTAGACAGGGACTTAAGTCCCTGGCGGGCCAAGGAAGTATTTTGTACTTATTTCTTGGTCAAGATAACATAATCATAAACTGCATAATTTAAGTCATATTGAACCTGCTACAGTATTAAAACGGAAAACGTTTAGGAATGAGAAAGGCGATCGCGCTTCGATCTTACTACTTCACTGTACCGCACTCAACAAATGTCAGCTAAACAGTGGGGAATTACTCAACTTTACAATAAATTTTTTGAAGAACCAACCAGTCAACTTTATAAACTCCACGCTAAGCTCGATCGCTAATGTAATGCAAGCTTACGGATTTACTGACAGCGACGATATTTTAGCAAATGTGCTGGAATTAAACCTAGAACTGGCACAAAAAGAAAAACGGGGAGAACCGGTAGTTGGGCCTTGTGTCCCAACTGACTAAAAATACTAATCGCTGTAATCATAATTTTTGTAAATTGGCGTCTAATCACATAGATGGTTGATAGAGATCACAAGCACTTTAGTCTAAAAACAGAGATACTAGGGGAAGAGTTAAGTTTTGAGTTAAAAATTTTCAAATTCAAAATTAAACACTCAAAACTGTTTTTCGCCTTCAGCATAAGTGCATTTTGCTTTTCTTCGCTCCTTACTCCTGATTTGTTTGGGAGGAACTGCCAATGTTATTATTTACCCACACTCAGTCCCTAGATAGCAAAGTAGAGCAAGAAACCTCTGCTAAAAAAAAGTTTTTACAGCATTCATCTATTAATTTAACTGGGCTGAAGGGAGGATTTAACCATTTGCGGATAGGTCAAAAAATTAGCTATGGCTATGCTTTAGCTATCGGCATAGCGATTTTGGGAACTGGTGCGGGACTGACATTGGGAGATTACTTTCGCAAGCAAGCTTTAGTTCAGGTGAATGTTGCTGGGCAGCAGCAGCAACTGCTGCAAAATTTGCAAAATACCGTATTTGAAGCCCGATCGCACGCGGCGAGATTTCCAGTCGTTTTGGGAAACGCCGTAGGGCTGCAATACGAACACGATCGCTTTATTGGGCAAATCAATCAAGCAAAAATCCTGATTGCAGAAATTGAATCTTTCGCACGAGAAAATCCCGATAGACTAGCAACAGAAGAGGCCACATTGCAGGCTATCTTGAAGAAATCTGCTCTCGTCATTGATTACTACGGTCAGCTAATTAAATTGCAGTTAAAAGAAGCGGAAGTTTGGAATTTGCAGCCCAACAGCATCGAGTCCGCACAGCTACAAATGTTGAGGACTAGCAGCGGCCAAGAGGCGATCGCACTAGATCACCTTGCTCAACGTTTAAGCGAGCTAATTTCTACAGTAGAAATTCACAAACAGCAAGGAACCCAAGCATTAGAAGAAGCTGGAAGTTTGCGAAACCGAATTATTCTCGGAAGTATGCTAATTTCCGCACTCATCGCCGTCGCGCTGGCGGACAAAACCAGCCGCGCGATCGCCGAACCCCTCGAAACCGTTACTAATTTTGCTCAGCAAGTCACTCGCGAATCGAATTTTAACCTGCAAGTACCAGTCACAACAGACGACGAAATCGGAGTTTTAGCGGCGTCTTTCAATCAATTGATTCAGCGAGTTAGCGAGTATACAAAAGAACTCAAACAAACTCAATCCCAATTAATTCAGACCGAAAAAATGTCATCTCTCGGTCAAATGGTTGCAGGGATAGCCCACGAAATCAACAATCCCGTCAACTTCATCGGCGGCAACATTGACTATGCCAACCAATACATCGAAGATTTGGCAGGTTTGGTAACTCTCTATCAAGAATATTATCCCAACCCACCAGATGCCATTCTAGAGCGCATCGAAGACATTGAACTCGAATTTCTCAGAGAAGATTTACCAAAAACCCTTTCTTCGATGAAAATGGGGGCCGATCGCATTCGCGAAATTGTCGTATCCATGCGGAATTTTTCGAGATCGGACGACGGAAAAATGAAATCAGCCGACATTCACGAAGGAATAGATAGCACCCTCGTCATTCTCAATCATCGGCTCAAACAAGGTATTCAAGTTATTAAACAATACGGCAAGTTGCCTGCGGTTGAGTGCTATCCCGCGCAACTGAATCAAGTATTTATGAATATTATTTGCAATGCAATAGATGCGCTGGAAGAGGTGAAAAAGGCAGATAAAGGCTATTCGCCAACGATTTGGGTTAGCACGGAAATTACAGCCGACAATACTGTCACGGTCAAGATTCGGGATAACGGGCCGGGAATTGCGTCCGCCAGTACCTAACAGATATTTGACCCATTTTTTACTACAAAGTCGATCGGTAAAGGTACTGGATTAGGATTGGCTATTTCCTATCAAATCCTTGCCAAGCATCAAGGCAAAATTGAGGTAAATTCTCAAATAGGACAGGGCACGGAATTTGTGATTACTTTGCCAGTTGCTGCGTAATATCACGCGGGGCGACTTCGTTTTTGTTTGTCTGGAGTCAAGGTTGTGAAGTCTCGATTATGCCGGGTTTACGGGATATATAACTTATATTCTTATATTACAGATATTGGTGAACCAGTCCCTACAGACATCATGGTTTTTTTTACCGGGCATGAGATGGCAATTAGTGTCGAATAACATATTATTTGTCGCTTTTAAAAATTAATCCCGTCTCCATAAGATTAACTGAAGCGCTCGCTATATAAAGATTCTAGCAGCTTTTTTGACCACAAAAGTACAGCAGTGACTTTAACAGGTTCGTTGTCGCTATTTAAACTTTTGACAAATTCTGTCTCGCTTCTTAAAAAACGGGACTTGTAAAAATTAGACAATCAAAGTCCTCTTGAGGCGTCCTGGTGATACGGGATTGTACCCTCGATCGAATGTCCGAAAGCCTCCCCATCACCTACGTTATCGATCGCAATACAATTTTTCTAAGTTTTGGCATCGCCGGGGCCGAAACTCTCAACGCCGATCGCGTTTACATTAGTATCAACACTTGAGATTATTCCGGCTATCGGGACGGTCGCCCCCATTATATTCAAGCCATTCAAGAAGCATTTCGGATAGGGGCACAATAGGGGAAAGAACGTGATGCACTCTCTATCTTAATACCTCTGATTGAGCTAAAAAAGACAGAAATCATTAAATTAGGCAATAATGGGGGAGTGCCTTGCAAAAAAAACTTGGTTTTGTTACGGCGGTGAAGTTGCTGGCGGCGTTTGCGATTCCTGTGAGTTAAGTCGGGCAGCGTTTAAGGAGTTAGGTTTACAAGATCCGCTGCCTTATGCTCCCAACCATAAAACCTATAGATAAAAATTTTCTTAATAATTTGGCCACAACAGTTGACAGAAGCTTAACCAACGGATAATCTATTTTAATGAAAGTTTCTTCCAAATAGCTTATAATAGTTATGCAATTTTAAACTGCCACTCAAACTCCTAAAAATCATGAAGCGGCGGCATTTTGTTGGGTTATCGCTATTGTTTGTAGCAAGTTGTTCTACAACAGTAAATCAATCTAATCGCACTTCTTCCAATTTGGCCGTAAGTGAACCTGAAACCCTTGAATTTGCTGTAACTGATGTTCAGGGTGCAGAAGATTTGCAGCAAAATTATCAAACCTTTCGGACTGTTCTTGGGGAAGTTTTGGAGAAAAAAATTGAATTGTTCCCCGTAGATAACTATATAGCAGCAGCCGTAGCTCTCCAGTCGGATCAGCTAAAATTAGCTCTAACAGGGCCATCTGAATATGTGATTATGCGGGCCCGGACAAATGCTGTTCCCATCATTGCCATCACCCGCCCGGACTATCACTCAATTATTCTTGTTCGTGCCAATAGTGAGATTAAGTCACCAGCACAATTGAAAGGTAAAACAATAGCTATGTGGAAAATAGGTGCAACTGGTGGTCATCTAGGCCCGATTAAAATTCTCCTGGATGCTGGCTTAAATCCCCAATCCGACTTCAAAATCTCAATGTTGGAAAGAAAGGGTTTGCAGGCTCTCAAACAAGACCAAGTTGATGCCTTAGCAATTGGTGTGAATAGATACAAAGATTTACTCAAAACAGACGGTTTATCAACCAATGATTTTCGGATTATTGCCACAGGGCAACCCTTACCTAGTGATTTGTTTGTTGCTAGTAGCAACCTGCCTAATACTCTTGTTGAAAAAATTCGCGATCGTCTGGTAGAAAATCAAGATCAGCTAATTGAAGCAATTTTAGTTGGGAAAGATAATGATAAGTATCAAGGAGCTAAACTGGTGCCAGCAAACGACAGTGATTATAACATGATTCGTGAAGTTTATAAAGCCATTGGTCAGGGGAATCTCTTTTAAGAAGGTTAAATTTTATCTAATGCCTACTTTGTAGTAGGGCTTTAGCCCTTAATCCATAAGCTCTAGGGAAGATGCCCTACTATGAATAAGAGACTTTATTTATGTGCATTTACTAATAAACTTGTTAAAATTTAGCTCAGGTTGCCAGTATGCAAAAGTTTGAACAGAGAGAGAATAGGGCTGTGAGGTTCAAAAACCTTATCCTAAATAGACGAAAAAATAATGTCGCTGTCACTGAAGGATCTCGCGACCTCAAAAATCCTCTCAAAAAAACTCCCTTGACTGCAATTAACCGCTTCATTTCTCGGTTAAGCATTGCCAAAAAAATTAATTATGGCTACTCACTAGCAATTGGAATAGCCGTACTAGGAGCCACAGGGGGAATGATCTGTGGAGACTATTACCAAGACCAAGCTTTCCAAGCTCTAACTTTCGCCGACCAGCAACAGGATTTGCTCAGGGATTTAGAATATTCCGTGCAGGTAGTGCAGTCACATCCCAAACGACTAATATCTATCTTGGGAGATTCAATCTGGTTTGAATATGAAACTGCTAAGTTCTCGAAAGATGTTAAGGCCGTTAAAAAACTTATTGCAGAAATAGACACTTTTAGTGAAGAACATTCCACAGAATTAGCAGTAAATTATGCTGAATTAAAGAAATTGTTAGATGGTTACACAACTGCGACAGATTCGTATTCTCAATTGCTCACATTTTTTGGGCAAGAAATAGCTTCCTCCGCGCTAAAACCAGAAGAAGTTAAAGAGGCACAGCAGCAGGTATTGGATTTAATCAGAGGGGATAGAGCAGTTAAGCTCGATGTTAAGTTTGAGCGACTGTCAGAGAGTTTAAGCTTGATGACAGAAGTAGCTAAGGCACAGCAAAGACAAGCCTACATTAATTTTAAGATAGCTGAGAAATTGCGAGTGCAAATCATCGTAGTGAGTATGTTAGTGTCAGTTGTGATCGCTACTTTTCTAGCCATCTGTACCAGCCGGGCGATCGCCATCCCTATCCAAGCTGTAACCAGCGTTGCTAAAACTATTACTCAACAAGCAAATTTTGATTTGCAAGCACCTGTCACCACAGAAGATGAAGTAGGAACCTTAGCAAAATCCATCAATCAATTAGTTCAATGGGTAGCAGAATACACCTATGAATTAGAGCTGGGTCGCCAAACTTTGGAAGAGCGAGTAGAAGCAAGAACAGAAGAGCTTACAGCAGCGCTTCACCAACTAAAACACACCCAAACCCAGTTAATTCAAACCGAAAAAATGTCCAGTTTAGGGCAGATGGTGGCAGGCGTAGCCCATGAAATAAACAACCCTATTAACTTTATTCACGGCAACCTAGAATACGCCAACGAGTATATTATAAACTTGCTGAATTTACTTCGTCTCTATCAGCAGGAATACCCGGAACCCACAGAGGCGATCGCAGAAGAAATCGCAGAAATAGAACTAGACTTTATCACAGAAGATTTACTAAAACTGCTTGAATCTATGAAAATAGGTTCTGAACGCATCCGGCAAATAGTTTTGTCTTTGCGAAACTTCTCTCGCTTAGATGAATCTCAAATGAAATTAGTTGATATCCATGAAGGCATTGACAATACACTATTGATTTTGAACAGTCGGCTCAAGCAGGGAATTGAAGTTGTCAAAAACTATGGAGAGTTGCCAGAAGTAGAGTGTTATCCAGCGCAGCTAAATCAAGTATTTATGAATATTATAGCCAATGCGATAGATGCACTAGAAGAGTCATCCCAGGACTCTAAAAAAGGGAAAAATCCTCAGATTTTAATTCAGACGCAAAAGTTGGATAGTAGCCAAATTCTGGTGCGAATTTGCGATAACGGCCCTGGCATTCCATCCGCCATCCACAGTAAGCTATTTGACCCATTTTTTACAACTAAAGAACCAGGAAAAGGCACTGGTATCGGACTCGCAATTTGCTACCAGATTGTGGAAAAACATCGGGGGAAAATAGAGGTAATTTCATCTTTGGGAGGGGGAGCAGAGTTTGCGATCGCACTCCCCGTCTCATCTCAAACTTGAAGCTAGATATTGTCTATTTTGAGGACATTAATGTGTTAACGACGGCACATAATTTGTTATTCGACTATTGAAACTCAGATCCCACAGCAGCCCAATTTCCCAAACCAGCCGACTTACTCAACCAGTTGAAGACCCGACGTAAAAAATCCGGGGCGAACTTGTCAGATATAGAGGCGCTTTTGGACATAGTAGAAAACCATTAGCGCAAAAATTGAGCAACAAACAGAACTCTTGGTGACAAGAAATCTGAAACCGTTGACTCACAAATGATGGAAATGGATGGGGGCGGAGGGACTTGAACCCACACGACCGTTTCGGGTCAACGGATTTTAAGTCCGTAGCGTCTACCATTCCGCCACGCCCCCCTTTGGTCTAACTGCTGTGGTTTTGAGCCACTAACAGCAACAGCCTTTTATTCTACAGGCAAAACCCCAATTTACGCAACCCCTAATCAAAAAATTCCCAAAAGTCGCGCTGGATCTCCGCAAGCGGTACAATAGTTAACCAGCTAACGGAGCGTGTCAACTGACTTACCCGTGTTATTATTCCCCTAAAGCAAATCTATGTATATTACCTTACTGCTTTACGCCGTCTTGGCAGGAGCCTACCTCCTGGTAGTACCCGCGGCCACCTACGCTTACCTGAACAGCCGCTGGTACGTCGCTACCTCTTTTGAGCGCGGCTTCATGTACTTCTTGATGTTCTTCTTCTTCCCAGGTATGTTTCTCCTAGCTCCGTTTTTGAATTTTCGGCCCAAACGGCGGCAGATAGAAGCCTAAATGCGACGTATTGACGTAATTGGAATCAGTGTCGGCTTTTTTGTAGCAGGTGGGTTTGTCTACTTGCTACTGCAATTTGCCGGACTCGACAGTATGAATGCAGGGATTTGGAGTCAGTTATTTTTGGTCGCCGGCTTGATTGGCTGGCTGGTGACTTATTTATTTCGAGCACTGACTCAAAATATGACCTACAGCCAGCAATTGCAAGACTACAAAGAAGCTGTCTTGCAGAAGCAGCTAGATGCACTCACTCCTGAAGAATTAGCCAAACTTCAAGCCGAAATTGAGCAGGAAAAAGATAATTAGTCAGTGGTTAGTGGTCAGTTGTCAGTTGTCAGTGGTTAGCTGTTAGTTGTCAGTGGTTAGTGGTTATATCATGTCCGGTCGAGCGATCGCGATTTTTGTAGGGCGGGTTCACCAACAATACCGCCAATAATTTACAATCTCAAAAACCCGCCCCGACCGGGATATTATGGTTAATCGATCGGACATGATATTAGTTGTTATTAGCTAATACTAACTGCCAACAACCAACTGCCAACAACCAACAACCAACTGCCAACAACCAACTGCCAACAACCAACTGCCAACAACCAATGACTGATGACTAATAACTAATGACTATTTCTAATTGTTTTGAAACGTTACGCAAGAACCACCAATGTGCATTGATTCCTTTTATTACTGCTGGCGACCCAGACTTGGAGACAACGGCTAAAGCACTGCAAATTTTGGATGATAACGGTGCAGACGCGATCGAGCTTGGCGTTCCCTATTCTGACCCGCTAGCTGACGGGCCGGTGATTCAAGCCGCTGCTACAAGGGCTCTACAGCGGGGAACGCGGTTAGATGCGGTGCTGGAAATGGTAGCGAAAGTTAGTCCAAATTTGCGATCACCCATCATTCTCTTCACATACTACAACCCGATTTTGTACCGAGGTATAGAAACCTTCTTGCAGCAAATCAAAAGTGCTGGAGTTCAGGGATTGGTTGTACCAGACTTGCCCTTAGAAGAAGCCGACAGTCTCATCCAACCTGCCAACAAATTAGGGATTGAACTAACATTATTAGTTGCTCCCACCAGTCCCAAAAGTCGTATAGAGGCGATCGCTCGTCAGTCTCAAGGATTTATTTACTTAGTCAGTGTGACGGGGGTGACGGGAGTACGCGAAGGCTTAGAAACGAGAGCAAAAGAGTTGCTGCAAGAACTTCGCGCCGTCACCGACAAACCCATCGGCGTCGGGTTTGGTATATCGCAACCCGAACACGCTCGCCAAGTGAAAGAATGGGGTGCAGATGCTGCGATTGTTGGCAGTGCTTTTGTCAAACGCTTGGCAGAAGGTACTCCCGAACAGGGCTTAGAGGCGATCGGTGAATTCTGCAAAAGTCTAAAAACAGCGATTCAAAATCCTTAGCAACTGTACAGATACTTTCAGCCATTAGACAGATGTGTGCGATCGGGATGTGCCATCACAATTGCGATTAAAGACCTTGTTGTACTTGAGATAATACACCACATTCCTTCTAGTTCCTGACTAGAAGGTTTTTTTTGAGACGAACACGCACAACATTTCAACATAGTGTGCGTCTGGAGATCCAAACAGCTATGTATGGAAACGGCATTGCCTTGTCCCGCGCAGGGTGCTGCGACTTTTAATAATTGGTAGAAGATTGAGGATTATTCATTCCTTGTTCCTGATTGCTGATTTCTATCCGGTCGCCAAGCCTTCTTCCTTCTTCCTTCTTCCTTCTTCCTTTTTCCTTCTTCCTTTTTCCTTCTTCCTTTTTCCTTCTTCCTTCTTCCTTCTTCCTTCTTCCTTCTTCCTTCTTCCTTTTACTATAACTTAAGGAATGTAACTTGGGATAGATGAAAAGCTACGGTTTCTATTCGTATACTTAAAAAAGTGTTTAAGTGCCTAATTTAGTAAGGCTAGACATCTACAAAGCCACAAGGCATTTGAGCATCTCACAATAGAAAGGAGCCTTTTTATGAACAGACTAACTGCATTTCTGAAAAAAATTCGAGCTGTACAAATTTTAACCGTGTTTCTGGCTGGCATTTTAGTATTAGTGAGTACGGCCTGCAGCAGCCCTGATGTGGCGGCAGGAAAAACTGATGTGATGGCAGGAAAAGCTGATGCGAGGGTAGGAAAAACTGCCGACAAAATTAGAGAAGAAGTACCGACCGGGGCTGTAACGTCCGAATTCAAAGGCGGAATGAACGACTACCCCGATGTCGATCCCAGAAACAAAAAGATGACAACAACAGAAGCAAAAGCTGATCTTCTCAAAGAGCAAGCGCAGCACCGCATTGACACGAAATCTAGCAACAATGTAGGCGAAAACGTGCGTCGGGTAGCGGACGATGCGCCTGACAAACTCACCCAAGTTGGTGAAAAGGTGAAGGAGGATGCTCGCACGGCTCAGCGCAAAGCTGATGACTTTGGCGACAAAACCAAACAAGGCTTTGCTAATCTTAAAGAAAACACTCGCGAAGGCTTGAAGGGAGCAAAAGATATTGTTAAAGAAGCCACGCAAGGAGCAAAAGAAAGAGTATCAGAAGGTACTGAGTCTCTGAGATATAATACCGCCGGCGGCCAAGAAAATATCAATGATGCAGCACGAGATGCAAGATAGAAGGCTCAAGATGCCTCAGACAATATTTGCTAGAAAGTGAATGGAGATATTGACTGAACTCAACGAGCGGCAGAAAGAGCGACAGACGACTAATCTCAAATAACGCTGTTTCCTTTTCTGGAAGCTACATTCCGACAGGGGTTTTAACCCCTGTCGGAATGTAGGTAAAGTCAATCGATTTTACATTTTAGATTTTATAGCGTTTCCTTAGCTGATCAGGTACAACCAATCCTTATCCATTAAGGATTTTAGCTCTAAAAATGTACCTCAGTTGACTGAGAAACGCTATAGATTTTAGATTGAAGCATTGACCCCAAGGATGAATCCGGGGGCTTGTATCCTGGATGCTTTCGGTCATGTGAAGACTACTGCCTATTAATATTTGATTGGGTTTTAACCGCAGGGAGGGCTATGAGGCCGGAAGTAGAGTGCAGGGGGGTTTCACCACAATCCAACGGCCCTGTCCTTTTCGAGGGGGGACTGGAGTGCCACTGTTTTCACGACGGATTCTTTATAATTTCTATAGATTGTATTTGGACTTTTTAAGGTAGTAACTTTTTGATCGGCTTTGCGGAAATTTGGGCGATCGAACTATATTAAATTTAATTAATTAGCACTTGTAAGTTTGAAGACATGATAAGGCAGTGTTTATACGGTATTTCGCGTTCATTGAATCGCATTTGAGATTAACAGTAGAAACTTATACGTAAGTAAAAAGCTTTAATCGCGATCGCCCAAGTATAAAATATTGTTCTTTAATAGATAATTTGATTTTTTGATCGACAGCTCGAAAATTATGCTGTTTATGCCCTAAGATAGATAGACTAAGTTTTGTCAAGTTAATGTCTGGGTTGAGGTCAGCCAATATGGACACAATAATAAATGCAGTATATTTGACTAGCGTAATACCGGGGTATCGCTCGATGATCGCGCAATCGCGCAATTGTACACAGATTCTCGCTCGGCTATCGATCGGTTCATGCGCGAGAAAGACCAACAACCTGCAGCTAAAATTCTCAAACCTACATCATTGTGGCGGAGGATTTGCGGGAGGCGGTGCTGCCACAATCCCAAAAAGTTGCATTAGCGACCGTTAATTGCATCGGTAGAAATAGTCCTCAACCGAACAGACATTCTCGACGAACTCGAACGCAGACCGATTATTTACAAATACATTAAACATTCCAATCTTTCAATTAATTTTACCTGTTACCTGCTAGATTGAGGTGTATAAATTTTAGCAAAAAGAGGCCACGGATTCGGGATATATTCGAGCCGTAATCCGCAGCCAATCGACAGGCGAAATGGAGGCAAACCTTATCTTGGGAATTGTGTTTTGATGCTAGTAACGATGATGCACGACTTTTATGATGCACTGGCACATTTGGCAATCTATGCAGATGCCGCACCGGCGGAGCGCCAACAAATCCTGAAGCGCGTTGGGGCTAGTCAGAAAAAGCTCAAAGAATTCGCGCACCATACGCCGATCAATTACCAACACAAGTTCGATCTGGTTGAGGCAGAGTTGCTGGGCGTTTTGGGACAGATAGCAGAAGCAATGGAACTGTATGATCGAGCTATTACCGGAGCTAAAGCTAACGAATATGTCAATGAAGAAGCTCTTGCCTGCGAACTCGCTGCTAAATTTTACCTGTCATTAGGAAGGGAAAAAATTGCCAGACTCTACATGATAGATGCCTATGATTGCTATGTCCGCTGGGGAGATAGAGCAAAAATAGACGACTTAGAAAAACGTTATCCTCAATTATTAAAACCGGTTTTAGAACCCGCCAAACTCCCTGCAAATCCATTAGCAAATTTTCCAACACCTGCGGGGCAAAATCCATCGCTTCATCCATCCATTCATCCGTCTGTTTCGGCGAGTGTCTCAGATTTTGGGAATTTTTCAACACTGCTAAAAGCTTGTCAAGCGCTCTCTAGTGAAAGAGAACTCGATCGACTGATTGCCAAACTGATGCAACTGGCGATGAAAAATACAGGAGCTGACAAAGGAGCGCTGATTTTGCCAAACGGCAATCAATGGGAAATCGCGGCTACCAGCGCGCTCGACAATTCGGGACTCGAGTGGGCGATCGACTTATCATCTGCAAAACTCGATGAAAACAGCGATATCTTGCCCCTTAAAATTGTTGACTGCGTTAAAAATTTATTGAAACCTGTGATTGTTCGGGATCTCGCTCAACAACGTGATTGGGATTCCGACTCCTACATCCTCAAATACCAACCGCAGAGCCTGTTGTGTTGGCCGATTGTCGATCGAGGCAGCTTAGTCGGCATTTTGTATCTGGAAAATCGCTTAACCGCAAGAGTTTTTACTCGCGATCGTCTGCAACTTCTCAATCTCCTGTCTTCCCAGGCAGCCATCTGTTTGCAAAATGCTCTTCTCTATAAAAAATATCAGGATTACAACCAACAATTAGAGCGATCGCTAGTAACAATTAGCCGAACCGAAGCTCAGCTTGCCGATCAGAAACAAATGCTGCAAGCAATTCTTGATGTGGCTCCGATTTGGATTTGGATGGTTAATCCCAGTGGTAAAGTACAGTTTTTCAACAAGACATTTTGTGAAGATGTAGGCGTGCCTCTGAGCGATTTCCTAGCTGTCGATCATTATAAAGATATACTGGGGGAGAATGCAGCGGGCTGTCTGGCTTCCGATGCGGCCTGCCTTGCTCAAGATTTGCCGCATTACTCCAGCGAAATTCTCAGACTTGTTGACGGCAAAATACACGATTTAGAAATCACGAAAGTGCAGTTAAAAAATTCCCAGGGCGAGACAATCGGGATTATTGGTTTGGGTGTTGATGCCACTGAGCGCAAGCGAGCAGCCGAACTTTTGCAAGAGCAAAATCAACAGCTAGAACGAACTTTAAAAAATTTACAACAAGCACAACTGCAAATCGTGCAAAGCGAGAAAATGTCGGCATTGGGTAATTTGGTCGCCGGAGTCGCCCACGAAATTAACAATCCGATTGGGTTTATTTCTGGCAATTTAAGCGAAGGTAAAAGAAGTTTGGAAGATGTGATCGCACACTTAGAATTGTATCGCTCCGCTGCCTCGCCATCGGAAATAGCCGACCACGCCGAAGAGATAGACCTCGATTATCTTTTGGAAGATTTACCGAAAATGATTGATTCAATGCAACTTGGGTGCGAGCGCATTTGCAGCATCAGCAACAGTTTGCGTACCTTCTCCAGAGGCGACAAAGACTACAAAGTTCCTTTTAATATTCACGAAGGCATTGATAGCGCTATTTTAATTTTGAAACACCGCCTCAAAGCAAACGAACACCGCCCGCAGATCGAAGTGATAACTAAATACGGCAATCTCCCTAAAATCGAATGTTTTCCCGGTCAATTGAATCAAGTTTTTATGAACCTGCTTGCCAATGCGATCGATGCCTTAGAAGAGTCAAATATAGGACGCAGTTTTAGCGAAATTACCGCCAATCCCAACCGCATCACGATTTGCACGGATATAGTCGGCGAAGGGTACATTAAAATTCAAATTGCTGATAACGGCACCGGGATAAAAGAGGAAGTTAAACAGCAGATATTCGACCATTTGTTCACGACGAAAGGTGTCGGCAAAGGAACTGGATTGGGGTTGGCAATTGTCCACCAGATTGCGGTAGAGAAACATGGCGGAAGCATCGAAGTGAATGGGGAGCCTGGAGTGGGCACTGAGTTTGCGATCGTTTTGCCTGTGAAGGGATAAATTTGAATTAAAATTCAATGTTTTTTGGGCGATCGCGTAATAAGATATACTGACTTTGATTGGGGTCTTTTTTTGAAAGCCTTGGCATAACTCTTTTAAAGTAGCATCATTTTTTTGATCAAGCAGTCTGTGGTTGACAAGCTGTTGCTACTGTACTTAATGAACCTGAAATCTGCTGTATTTTAGACCCCCTATAAGTGAGTGCGTCACCCATTTTTAGTTGGGAGATGTCTATTATACAAAAAAAATTAATCACCAAGGCTTCGCCCTACAAAAATTTATCTTAAATTTAACCAATCTTGAATTTCTTGCGCTAACCAAGCCGCCTCAACCTCTTTCAAATGGTTCCCTAAGACATAAAAGTAAGTTCCTGTATAGTTGCCTGAACGAATTCTGATTTGATTACCCCCAAAAAAAGAAGTATTGTATATAAAAGCACCCAAAATCTCAGAAAGTTCCCCCCTTTGTCCTAAATAACTCCAACCAAATATCTGATGTTCCAGTTTAAAGGAGGTCCGGTTAAATGTAATTTTATTACCATTGCCCACAATCTTAAGTAAGATACTTGTACTTGCTAGAATCGTAAACAATCCTAATCCCGTATAGAAATTTGGTTCGCCCAATACTAAGGTGATCGGCCTCAATAACAGTAGAATTAATATTCCTATTAAACAAGCACAGAAAAAAGGCTTTCTGACTAAAGTAGACGGAATTTTAATGTTTAACTCGGTTGCTGATTTGCTAACTTGAATGCGACTGTGAGGCGGTTTAGCAATTTTCCAAACAGTCGGAATTTGAAGATTAGCCCCTTGTATTTTGCCCGATTTCAAAGCTGCTAAAGCGTCTCTAGCCTTGCTGAAACGCTTTTCTAAGGCGATTTCCGTCATCTTCTCAATCCAGCTTACCAAAGTGGGATTCACACTCACGCGATCGCTAAACTGAATCCGAGAATCTTTCTGTGGCAAATCCGCAGGAGTCATCCCCGTTAACAAATGAATTAAAGTAGCTCCCAAAGCATACAAATCCGAAGCCGCCACCGCCCGCCCCCAAAACTGTTCTAAGGGTGCATAGCCACTGGTTCCTACCACTGTAAACGTTACACCTGTCACCGCCGCTTGAGCTTGTACCGCACCAAAATCTACTAGATAAACGTGCTGATCTTCCCCCAAAATTAAATTACTCGGCTTAATATCTCGGTGCAAAACTGGGGGGCTTAATTCATGCAAATAAATTAAAATTTCCAGCAATTCAGTGGCAATTTTTCGTACTTGTTTTTCTGAAAATTTCTTACCTTTTTCTAACAATTCCTGAAGTGAAAATCCCGGAATATAATCTTGCACTAACCCAAACCAAGGCAATCCTTCTCCGGCTTCCCGCTCCAGGGAAAAATAATCTCGATAGCAAGGAATGCGGGGATGATTTAGGGCCTGCAAAACTTGTGCTTCTCTTTCAAAAAGCTTGAGTTCTTCCCAGTGCATTTCCGGGCTAAAAGCTAACATTTTCAGTGTCACCTGTTCTTGAGACTCTAAATCTACTGCTAGCCAAGTTTGATGACCGGCCGCTGTGCGTCCTAAACGCTGTTGCAATTGATAACGTTCTTGTAAAATTGTTCCTGGATTTAACACAGCCTTGTCCTATTTTTTTTACTTACAGGAAATCTTCTTCACTATTAAATTAACTATTTTGCCGAGAGCGTTAAATTGCTAGTCGAAGTAATTACCCGTGCATTTCTCCATTCGGCATAATTGTACCGCGCCACTGAGCACCTGATAAATTAGCCGTGCTCAAATCTGCCCTAATCAAAGTTGTGCGGTGCAAAATTGCCTCCCGCAAATCGGTTCTAGCCAGATAAGCATCAGTCAGATTAGCTTCACTCAAATTTGCCTGATTAAAATTAGCTCGACTCAAATCAGCCCGCACCAAATTAGCTCGACTCAAGTCAGCCATGATTAAATTAGCATTGCTCAACTTAACATCAGTCATAAATGCACCCCGCAAGTTACCGCCAGCCAATTCAGCATCAATTAACACAGCTCTTTCCAACTTAGCATTTGCCATTACAGCCCAGGAAAAATTTGTTTCTACCAAAGTTGCTTCAGTCAAAAATACGCCATCTAAAATAGCTTCGCTCAAATTTGCCTGAGTCAGATTTGCTTCCCCCAGAGATGCTTCTGTCAAATTCGCGTGACTGAGATTAGCTTTAGTCAAATCTGCACCTTGCAAATTGACGCCCCGCAAATCTGCACCTTGCAAATTTGCACCCCGCAAATTTGCACCCTCAAAAATCCGCGGCTCCTTCCGCAAATTTGCACCCCGCAAGCACGCACCGCGCAAATCAGCACCTTGCAAATTGACACCTCGCATATCTGCATCGCTCAAATTTGCATCGATAAAAACTGCCAAAGAGATATTGGCTCTGCGAAAGTCTGCACCTTGCAAAGTCGCTCCGTGGAAGTCTGCATCGGACAAATTGGCTCCGCTCAAGTTTGCCTGATTTAAGTTAGCACCGCACAACTTTGCATTAGTTAAATTTGCGCGCTGAAGGTTAATTCGGCTCAGGTACGACATCGCTAAGTTTGCACCCCAGAGGTCAGCACTGCTTAAATTGACGCCAATTAAATCGGCACCACTCAGGTATATCCCTCTGAGATTCATACCTTGAAAATCTAGTTCTCCTGATGTATATCGCCTTAAAATTTCGCTGGCATTCATATTTGTTTTTGTTGTGAATTAGGTACAATCTGCTATTTCTAGACTGCTTAAGTTTCTGTTCGCGCAGGCGGACTTAATTTTTGTAGCGCCAGACTTGAGTCTGAGAAATTTGATAAAATTTCTTGAATTTCAGTTGACCCAGGCGGACTTAGTTTGTGTTACCCAAGACTTGAGTATGGCATTTAATGAGTTTGATTGACAAATTCTTGAGTCCAAAAAACTGTTTTGCTGCCTAACTGTCGCCCGTGAATTTTCACATGAGTAAGATATTTTGATTTTAAAGTACAGAGTTTTTTGTGAATGTATGTAGCTGTAGCCTGTTGGTTTGGTACTTCAGCAGACTCCAGAATTACATGGAGCCAACCATCTTTAAATCCCGCTGTAGCAGCAATTCCTTTAGGCTGTAGCAATTGATTAATCAATTGGGCGATCGCCTTTGGTTTGCCTTGCTTTGCCATTTCCAGAAGCTGATACTGATTTGCTTTATGGCTAGAGTTTTCCGGCGGTATGTCGGAAATATTGTCTGCCATGTTTTCTGGGACTTCAGAAGGATATTTTCCGCTTTCTTTTGACTCCAGTTCAATCAAAATTTCCAGCAATTTATCGGTAAACTTCTGAACTTTGCCTACATACTCTCTGAGATTTTTATATTTCCAGTACAAACGCTCCTCAGCACTTCCCGTAGAAAATTTTCCGTTCAAAGCAGCTTCTAACTGGGTGAATATATTTTCTATTTGCACCGTTGCGGAGTTAGCACTTTGACTGACTAATTCTGTCATTTCTTCTTCCAATTCCAATTTTCGTTTGATGGAATCGCTAATATTTATAATAACAGGAGCAGCAGGTTCTAAAATTTCGATAATAGTCGGCATTTCTGCAACTGGAAATGTTTCTACGATTTCCTGTCTGAACTCGGTAGCATAATTATTGCTGGTTTCGGGTTCTTTAAACGGTAGATTTTCTGCCGTGTCAGGCACTAAGTAACTCTTTTGAGGGTCATAATGATAATGAGGTGGAGCAGCTTGAAGGATGTGAGTAATCTCGCCTGGATCAAAATAATCGCTGCGTTTGTCCACCAGCTCGATCTCTTCATAAACACTGTTGTTTAAATGTGTCTGATCGTAATCTTGACTAGCCGAAGATTCGGCTTCATAGGATTCTTCCTGTTGCATTTTTGCGTAACAAAGATTCATCGCTTTGATGATTACGCTCGCAGCTTGGTCGTTTTCATCTCTGTTGTCGAGATTGCTAGCAGTTCTGTACAACTGAGATTCCAGTTCAGCTAGGCTACCACAGACATTAAACAGTTGTCGCAGCAGAGTGTCAAGTTCTTGAGTTTTCAGCAGTAGCCAGTCGCGATCGCTAAAAGTAAACTGGTGATAAAGAGTAGAAAAAATTAGGATTTTCGCCCTCAGCGGATTTGTTTGCTGCAAAATTTTTTGTCTGACATCAAATAATTTGCCGGGGTTTCTTGCACTTTCTTCGCTGCTGGGTACTTCGGAACTAAAGTGCTCTTCAAATGCGGGAGCTTCCTGACCGCCAAAACTAGATATGTTTACTTCTAATTTGGTGAAGTCTTCAAATTCATACAGCCTGCTAAGTTGACAGACTATGAGGTCTGCTACTAAAGCATACTCTGTTTTTTTATTAACCTTAGAGACTATACTATTTAAAACAGCTTCAATATCTTCTAACCTGCTGTATTTGGCGCACAGTTCTTCAATTAAAATCCTTACATCTGCGCTGGCGAGTTGGGCGGGGTCGTTTTCCCAGAACTCTTTACAAGCAAAAAATATTATTTTTTTAATGCGCGAGATATTGACATCTTGTTCTAATTCGCGAACAACTTCATCTAAAATAGATAAAGCTTTCATAGTTTTCCTCCCATAAAAATACCCCGTCAACACTCAGCAAGAAATAATACAATTATACCACATTTGATAAATGCAAGACTTTGATGCGATCGTAATTGGCAGCGGTATTGGGGGCTTAGTCGCAGGCTCGATGCTAGCTCGCTACGGCAAGCGGGTGCTCGTCTGCGAGAGCCACATCATAGCGGGCGGGGCAGCTCACAGCTTTTCGCGCCGAGGATTTCACTTTGATTCGGGGCCTTCTTTTTATTGCGGTTTGACTGATCCGCAGTCGTTTAATCCTTTGCGGCAAGTTTTTGATGTTTTGGAGGAATCGATCGCAGCAATTTCCTACGATCCGCTGGGGCATTACCATTTTCCAGAGGGAAGTTTACCGATTTATGCTAATGCGAGAAGTTACTTAGATGCTGTAGCTAAGTTCGCACCGCAAGGTGCTGTAGAATTACAGCAATTTCAACAAAACTTATTAGTTTTGTATGAAGCTTTGCGTGGAATTCCGGCTTTAGCGCTGAGATCCGACTGGCAGTTAATACCTGTTTTGCTGTCTCGGTACTCGCCTGCTTTGCTGAAGCTGTTGCCGCTAGTAGGTGCGATCGCGGGTTCAGCCGGTTCCTTGATGGATCGGGACGTGCGTGACCCTTGGGTGCGACGTTTGATAGATTTGGAGTGCTTTTTGCTGTCGGGTTTGAAAGCGCACGGAACTGTCGCGCCGGAAATAGCTTTTATGATTGGCGAACGATCGCGCTGTGCGATCGAATATCCTGTAGGTGGCAGCGGTGCGATCGTCGATGCTTTAGTCAGAGGTTTGCAGCGCTGGGGAGGAAAATTGCGCCTGGGATCTGCCGTCGAGCAAATATTAGTTGAATCCGGCAAAACCACCGGAGTTCGCTTGAAAAATGGCGAAGTTATCCGCGCCCCAATTGTCATTTCAAATGCCACAATCTGGGATACTTATACAAAATTACTGCGGCCTGAAGATTTGCCGGAAAGCTACCGAAAAAGCGCTTTGTCGATGCCCGCAGTAGACAGTTTTATGCACCTGCATTTAGGAATTAAAGCCGAAGGACTCGAAGGTTTGACCGGCCACCACGTCGTCGTTCACGACAGCAAGATTGACATTACAGTACCCGGAAATACTTGCATGATTTCGATTCCTACAGTGTGGGATGCAACTCTCGCGCCCCCCGGACATCACGCCGTTCACGCTTATACATTGGAACCTTACGAAGGTTGGGAATATGGCGAATTGTATCACCAGAAAAAGCAAGAGCGATCGCAATCTCTGTTTCAAGCTTTAGAAAGAATTATACCGGATTTGCGATCGCGAATAGTCTTAGAGTCGATCGGCACACCGCTCACCCACGCCCGATTTTTACGCCGATATCAAGGAACTTACGGGCCTGCAATCGCCGCCGGAAAAGGCACATTTCCCGGCCCGCAAACACCAGTCAAAGGCTTGTATCGGGTGGGAGACAGCACTATGCCCGGAATTGGCGTCCCCGCCGTCGCAGCATCGGGTATTTTGTGCGCGAATACTTTGGTAAATTCGGATGTTACAGCACAATTTTTATAAGCGAAGGAAGAAGGAAGAAGGAAGAAGGAAGAAGGAAGAAGGAAGAAGTAAGAAGGAAGAAGGGAAATTAACTGGTTCCCTGGCTCTGGCTGGGAACCGAGTTCCAGAGGCTCTGCCTCGCTTGCAAAAAAACAGGAGGCAGAGCAAGAGTGAAATGCGTTCCCAGCCAGAGCCAGGGAACGAGGAAAACGAGGAAAAAACTACTTTTTACAAAATCTGCCTGCTCCCAAAACTGATTATCCACCAGCGGCAAAAGCGCCCATAATTGCGATCGACAAAGCCAAACCTGGCAACAGCAGCAATCCTAACATCAAAGCATCGTGTCCGCTCATCACTTTCTCCTGATATTGACCTTTGACATTATACTCTATAAACTGCCATCTTGCCTCGACCTTAATAATTAATTAAAACCGACATATAGATTCAGGA
This sequence comes from Microcoleus sp. D3_18_C4, assembly GCF_036702355.1. Classification (NCBI taxonomy): domain Bacteria; kingdom Bacillati; phylum Cyanobacteriota; class Cyanophyceae; order Oscillatoriales; family Microcoleaceae; genus Microcoleus; species Microcoleus sp. D3_18_C4. The sequence continues at coordinate 115,472 of NZ_JAUBTF010000008.1, read as the reverse complement.
TTGACAGGGCAAATTTTATTAACAATGGGATTCCCGCGCAAGTCCAGGGTAGTTAACTTTTGCAAAGATTGCAGGGAACTGATATCAGAGATTTGATTGTTGTACAAGTCTAGTAAAAATAAATTATTTAAAGCTTGTAGCGCGCTGCTATCCGAAATCGGATTGTTGAACAGATAAAGTTCAGTCAAATTAGTTAACGATTTCAGTGGACTGATGTCTGATATTTGATTGTTACCGAGGTTAAGTTCAATTAAATTAGTGAGCGATGTCAAAGGACTAATATCTGATATTTTATTTTGGAATAAAACTAATTTATTTAAGTTAGTTAGAGATTCCAGCGGAGTCAGGTCAGATATTTCATTTCCGAATAGAAACAGCGTAGTGAGATTTTTTAAAGAACTAAGCGGGGTGATATCCGATATTTTATTATTGTAAAGGTAGAGTGTCTGGAGTTCAGTTAAATTTTCCAGAGGAGCGATATCTGAAATTTGATTGTTGTAAAGAATCAGCGCATTTAAGTTAGTTAAATTTTTCACCGGAGTGATGTCGGAAATTTTGTTGTCAAACAAGACAAGTGCGGTAAGATTAGTTAGACCTGCTAGGGGACTGATATCTGCGATTTGATTGGTATCGAGAACGAGTTGAGTCAGATTTATTAGATATGAAAGCGGGCTGATATCTGATATTTGATTGACATCCATAATCAAAGTTTTCAGATTGGTTAAAGATTGCAGGGGAGCGATGTCAGATATTTGATTACTGCCGAGGATGAGATTAGTAACTTGAGTGAAAGATGAGAGGGGGCTAATATCGGTAATTTGAAGATTTTTGAGGTTAATTTCTTTTGTATTAGAAAGCAGTTCGTTAGCTCGATCGCACTCGGAAGAATCTGATATTTGCAACAGTATCTCTACCGTATGTGTGGCGTCGGGCGAGAGATTCTCTTTTTGCTTGCACCAATCGGGAAAGTTATTATAATTTGTCATGGGCTGTGCTGCCTTAATCGATTTTAGATGCGAGATTTGAAATTTTAGATAAGTATAGCAATTCTATTTCATTTGTGAATGAGATTTTTTTCTGATTTTGAGAAATTTCCGCAAAAATTGTGTAAAGTAATCTTAACATCCTTAATTGCATTGCATTCGCAGGAGCCAAGAGCCAACTATGACACCAGAACTAATTTTTAATGTCGGTAATCTGTTCGTTGTGCCTTTCTGGGCAATTATGATTTTATTACCCAACTGGGGAATTACCCGAAAAGTGATGAATTCCTTTATTCCGTTTGCAGTGCTCGCCGTTTTGTACATATATTTGTTTGGTAGCAGTCTGACTGCGGAAAATGCGGCTGCTTTATCCAATCCTAAGTTAGCAGATATTGCTAAGTTTCTGGGGGAAGAAACGGCGGCTGCTACGGGATGGATACATTTTTTAGTGATGGACTTGTTTGTCGGGCGCTGGATTTATTTGGAAGGACAGCGGACAGGAGTTTGGACGGTTCATTCTTTGGCTTTGTGTTTTTTTGCTGGGCCGATGGGATTGCTTTCTCATATTGTAACTGCTTGGATTACTCAAAGGTTTTTCCCGAATTCTGAAAGTCTTTCAGGGGCGGACAAGATGCCCACCACACAAGAAAATTGATGTATTGTGGAACGGGCCGCTCGTGCCCGTTCGTCCCTAAGAAGGGCGCAAGTTATCAATAACAATATAGAGCGTAGCTAAACCCGCTCCTTGTATTTTGAAAGAGGTAGATGGCTGTTTAATGTTGGGTGGGGCGGGTTTATGAGATTATGGGTTTTAGGCAATTATTGTTGGTGAAACCCGCCCCTATAATCCTCGATCGCAGCTTGGAACTTTTACAAAATTTTGCAATATTAAGAATTGGCTAGGGGCAGCACTAAACGAGCGACAATTAAATTGTTTTCTAACATTTCTATGGAAAAGTTTCCCCCCATTAAGCGTACCGCTCGCTGACAAATTAAGAGATTTTGGACGATCGACCTATTGGAACTAGAAACCGCTAATATATCGGGTTCGGAATCCCCGTTGAAGGCTGCAATGAAGTGTCGATCGCACGCGCCGCTATCGATTACAGACAATTCTAACAAATCTTCCCCCAACAACTGAGAGCGAATATCAATCTTGGCGCCAACAGCAGAGCGCCTGCAAGCCGTCGCCAGCAATTCGCACAGGATCAAATCGAGCTTGATGCTGTCGCCGCGAACACTCAAAGTCTGGCCCGCAGGCATCGACACAGCAGTTTCTCTGTGCACTTCCAGCAAGACTTTCGAGTGTTTGACCTGGGGGGCCGTTCGATCGAGCGATCGCCTCAGCCAAGCGCTCACAGGCACCGCATCTTGTCCGAATTGCAGCCGCCACTGTTCCTGTTTCAGCAGCAAATGAGTTGACCCCACAGCATTGCCAATGTGTCGCAAAACCTGTTGGTAGCGCAAAATTTTCAGAGCATCCTTTTGTTCCTTCGCCGACTGCAAAATCGACTGACTCAACTCCCCCAACTCCTTCACCCCCGCTCCCACAGTGCGGTAAAAGTCCTCAAAACGGCGCTGTTTGTACCAGTTGAGCAACTCCAGATCCAATCGCTGCGACTCCTGGATCGATTGCACCGCCAAATACCTGCGCCACCAAGCCAACTGAGACGCCATCGAGCTGAGTAAACTCACCGACAACTCCGACCACTGGCGGCCCGGAGCGTCTGCAGCCACCACAATGCCCGCCGGAGCGTGTTCAGGGGCCGTCTGCAGTGCCACCGTCAGAATCTCGCCAATTCCCGGACTGCGGAGCCACCGCTTCGTCGCCAGTTGCAGTTGGCTCGTGCTCTGTTGCAGCACCCCGCTAGCAGCCAGGGTTTGTTGGATCAAAGCATCTGTTTTGACAGGAATCACCGCCTCGGGATTGAGGGCAAATACGGGATTGGCAGCTAGCGCCGTCGCAATTGAACCTTCCTCCTCACCGGGATTCCAAGTAATTACGGCTACTAAAGGACAGGAAAGTGTCTCGGAAACGTGTTGAGCAAAGTTACGATCGAGCTTTTGTAGTGGCAACTCTGGGAACATCGTCGGTGAAGCAGCAAATATCTCTCGCTCAGATTGCTCATCAGGAGAATGGTGCAAAACCGCCAAACCCGATTTGAGCGATCGCTCAAATTGCTGATATTTGTCAATTGCCGAACTCTGCTGCCACGAGTGCAGGATCAATCCGAGTTGTTGGCTTACTAGCCGAACTAATTCTTGTTCAGATCGCCTCCAAGTGCGAGTTGCACTGTGCCCGACAACCAGCAAACCCTCGATAGATTTTCGATTGGCGATTTTCGATTTTAGATTCGGGTTTTCTCCCTCTTTCTTTTTCCCCCTCGTGCTCGATGCCAAAAGCGATCGCACCCCCGCTTCCCCCAACACATCCCGCCAAGCGCCCAACCGCCCATCTTCCTCCCAATTTTCAATAGCCAGAGGTTCGCTTTCTTGCAACAGCCCCACGTCAGCCACATCGAGGGCATTGAGTGGCGACGGCACTGGCCTGCGGTTGCGCGGCAGATTTTGGCAGACAATTTCAAAGCGATTTTGTTCTTCGCCGTACAGCAGCAACAAAAAGTATTCGCATTTGAGCCGATCGCACAACTGTTCGGCGGTATGTTTCAAAGTCGCCTCCCAGTCAGCATCGCTGTAGATGGCGTGAGCTATTCCAGCAGTTAAATCTCGATCGATCTCAGTTTGTTGAATTTTCTCCTCCATTTCCGACACAGGAGCCGTCAGAGCCACTAACTGCGCCACTCCCCGCAGATAATGCTTTTCATTGTCTTGCCAAATCCGGGGTTCGCTGGCTTCGACTGCCAAAAATCCCAACAATTCCCCTTCTGAAACAATCGGCGCAGCCAACAGAGAGCGAGCGCGGATTTGCTGCATCAACCGCCCCGTCAGCTCAGTTTTCAGAGAACTTTGAGATTCACCGATCCAAACCATTTCTTCCCTGCCCAAAGCCTGATAAAATTCGCCCAAGTCTTGAACGGTGATGCCCGAAGCCGCTCGGCCGGGCCCGCCCAAACCCGGAGCAACTTCGCGGTTGCTGACTCGGCGCCAAAAATAGCGCCGCTCTCGCTCGAACCAATAAACATTGGTGCGTGTCGGCTCGATAAATTCATGAGTTTGTTCGACAACCGCTTGCAAGTATTGGTCGAGCGATCGCAATTCCCCCAACTGCGAAATCAGCGCTAAAAGAGACTCATCTGGGTGTTTAACTTGTTGTCGCTGCCAGTCTTTTTCTATTTGATAAAGAGCAGTTGCCAGCGCTCCAAATACGATCGCCAACTGCGTTTTTTCCCCCGACTTGGGCGACGCTCCCCACACCTCAGTGCCGAGCAAAATCACGCCGTAGCAGCGGTCTTTGTAGCGCAGCGGAAACAGAGTCGTGCCTTGAATATTGAAAGTTTGAGCTGCTTTGCGCCATTCTCCGGCTCTACTTTCCGATCGCAAATCCGGGACTCCCACCGGCCGAAGCTGAATCACCACTTGTTCCAGCAAATCCCCTGGGCTGAGGGCAAACCGCTGTTTGAGAAAAGACTGGTCGCCGTTAGGAGTTATGCCGCCTTTCCCGAACAATCTGTGGGCCTGTCGATCGTACAACCCGATCCAAATCAACCGCCAGTCAAATTCCGCTTGCAAGTAGCCGAGTGTGGTCGAAAGTAACACTTCAACATTCTCCTCTTCTCGGAGAGTCTGGAGAACGCGCTCTAGGGTCGCGATTTGTTCGTCTAAATCCTTTGGTCTTTGCTGCTGCCCCATTTCCAAGCTTCCCCGCACCTTGTCTAATTTAAAATTACTAACTTAAATATTCACAAAAATAAAATGCCAAAGAGTCAACTTATAATATAATCGTCTCACTTATCCTTCAATCTCAAACATTGGATAAAGTCGATCGAAGTTGAAGTAACAACCTCACCTTCACTGCCTGCTCCTGAATATTTTTATTTCTCTTCTCCTTTCTAATTTGTAAATTGCCCCAGTACAAATCATTGGATATTTATCAATCAAGTGTACGCCCGCTGTTGTTTTCCGTATTGAAAACCGATGCCGAGTGGCTGCACAACCGCACTCTCCAAGTTCTCGAACTCGCAGCCCGAACTCAGTCAAACCCCGCAACCAGCCAAATGCTCTCCCGATTGCAGAAATCTTTGGGAGTCCAAGATTCTCGCCTCGAACAATCTTTGTGGGGACTGAGCTTTAACAATCCTGTCGGCTTAGCTGCGGGATTTGATAAAAACGGCGTAGCTGCTGACATTTGGGCAAATTTTGGCTTTGGTTTTGCCGAACTTGGCACTGTCACTTGTCAACCACAGCCGGGAAACCCCCAACCTCGCTTGTTTCGCTTGACGGAGGACAGTGCAGCCCTCAACCGCATGGGATTTAACAATCAAGGAGCCGCGGCAATGGCAGCCCGGTTTCAGGCAGCACAGAAAAAGTCCCCACTCGATGCCCAGCGCCCCATGCCTCAGTCTCCGTTCCCCTTGGGCATCAATCTCGGTAAATCTAAGGTAACACCGTTAGAGCAAGCAGCAGCCGACTATTTTGAGAGTTTTAAGCTGCTGAAAGATTGGGGCGACTATTTTGTAGTGAACGTTTCCTCTCCGAATACGCCTGGGTTGCGATCGCTCCAAGATGCTGCTGGGCTTAGCACAATTTTGGAAATTTTGCAACAAGAAAATCGGGGAATCAAGCCAATTTTAGTCAAGATTGCGCCGGATTTGGAGTCAGAGGCGATCGTATCTATCCTCGACTTAGCAAAAACTTACCAACTAGCAGGAATTATCGCCACCAATACCACCATCCGCCGCGACGGACTGAAAACACAAATCTTGCGAGAAACAGGCAAACCAATCGCCGAAGAAGCCGGGGGAATTAGCGGGCTTCCAGTGCGGGAGCGATCGACAGAAGTAATCCGATTTATCTGGCAATATACAAAAGGCGAATTGCCCATAATTGGAGTTGGTGGCATTTTCACCGCCGAAGATGCTTGGGAAAAAATAGCCGCCGGTGCGAGTTTAATTCAAGTTTACACCGGTTGGGTTTACGAAGGGCCTTGGATGGTGCGTCGGATTCTCCAAGGTTTGCTGCAAAAGTTGGACAAAAAAGGATTTAATTCGATTTCTGAGGCAGTAGGTTCGGAAAATATTAAGTAGCAGAGCCGGACACAACAATATTGTGTCTTTGGGGCGGATTTATAGCAACCGCCAAAACGGTTGATCTAAATAAAAGTTTGATATAGGGAATTGGGCGAAGCCCAGGGATGAGGCATGGAGTCCCATCCGATTGGGAAATGGGCAAGCCTGTACTATAAAAAGCACAGGCGAGAGATTAGGAATTGGATATTAAAACTTAAAGATTCATGGCACTCTGGCAGAATACCAGTCTTTATTACCAATAACCAATAATATCAATTCCGGTTACACTCCCTATGATGGAGAGTGGTTCGTGGGGAGTGGGGGAATGTGGAATTGTGCAACCTTGACTTGATCATTCCCATCCAACCGGAAACGATATAACCAATAGCCCAAAAATTTACTTAGGTTTAGAAAGTCCTGCCAGCGACCAAGTTAGACTCACCATCATTAAGCGTGCTAGAGCCTTCAAACCATCTTCACCGTGATTTTCAAATGCTTTAGACTCGGTTTGAGAATTATCATTTTCTGACAAGTCTTGAGTGGCTGCGGGTTTTTTCAACTCCGCTTTGTCACAAGATTCCTCAAGACTGACTTGTGACTGATGATTTTCTTTTTCTCTCATTTTATGAGTCACCTCCTTGAGTTATTGCATACATAACCCATACTACAAATATAAATTGTTTGTTTCCGGCATTTGGCTATCGAAGTTTTCTTGGATGGCGATCGTAATCAGCAACTGACGTGATACCCATCACTTAATTGTTATTTTTACTTACTAGCGATGTTTTCACAAATCTGCTACAGTTAATACCTAACAATCAATTTGACGCTCAGTAACATCAAATTGAAACTAAGCCTCGGGAAAATCAGAACAAACTAAGAAAAGAAAGGTGTAGAGCTGATGGGAATTTATCTCGATACTGCAATTGTAGCCGAAGCAAAAGAGGCGAGCAAGTTCGGCTGGCTTTCGGGAATTACTACTAATCCAACCCTCCTGGGAAAAAGCGATTTAGCTCCCGATGTGACGCTCACACAACTGGCAAAACTTATTCCGGGGGAAGTGTATTATCAGCTAACTGCATCTGATTTTGATGGCATGGTAGCAGAAGGAAAAGCGGCTTTTGAATTAATTGGACAGCAAACAGTGTTGAAAGTTCCAGCAACGGCGGCTGGTTTTCAAGCAGTAGCGCATTTGTCACCGGAAATTCCTTGCGCGGTGACAGCTATTTACAGCGCATCACAAGCAGTTGTCTCAGCAGAAGCGGGGGCCAAATATGCGATCGCCTACGTGAATCGCGCCACCAGATTGTTAGGAGACGGTTTTGCCTTAGTGCGGGATATGGCAAATGTGTTGCAGAGAAGTAATACTGAGATTTTGGCAGCTAGCATTAAATCGCCGGAAGAAGCGGTAAAAACTTTGTTAGCTGGCGCACATCATTTGACATTGCCTTTTGACGTGTTGCAGGCGATCGCAGTTCATGAATTATCGCAGCAAACTGTGGATGAATTTGCGAAAAACGGGCGAGGAATTTTTGGATAATACGCAATTTATGTGAAACTTGAAAATTACGAATTGGTAATGGGTAATTGATCGGGGTTTTGAATAATGTCAAATCCGGTACCATCGGAATTATTCATCCCTCTGTTCTATTCCTCTGCGTCGAGAGGGTCAAGAGCGGTTTAATCATTCTAATGCAACCGAAATTGATATGACTACTGATGCCAGTAAAAAACAATGCAACTGTAGACCCGTACTCCAAACCCATACAAAAGCAGTCATTACCAATTCTTAGATCTAAAATCTAAAATCTAAAATAGTATGACTATGGCATTCGCCAAATCTTAATAGTGCGATCGGGACTGCCGCTCACAAAAGTCTTGCTATCTCTGGCAATAGCAATCGAACTCACAAACTGACTGTGACCAGAAAGACTGCTTCTTTCTTTTCCCGTCTTCAAATCCCAAACTATGATATCTCCGCCCCCGCTGATCAAAGTGCGGCTGTCCGCGCTAAAGGCGATCGTCCTCACCCAGCTCGAATGCCCTTTAAAAGTGCGGGTGCGCTTCCCGTCTTGTACGTTCGACAAACGGATCGTATTGTCGGTGCTAGCACTAGCCACAATTTGCCCGTTCGGGCTAAAAGCCACAGCATTAACCGGGCCCCCGTGACCTGTGATAATTCTTCTGACTTCTCCGGTACCGAGATTCCACAAACGCACAGTCTTGTCCTGGCTGCCACTAGCGAGAGTGTTACCGTCCCGGCTCAAAGCGATCGCGTTTACTCCTCCGGCGTGGCCGCTCAAAGTCCGCAACCTGCTGCCGGTTCTGACATTCCACAAGCGAATAGTTTTGTCATCGCTGCCGCTAGCCAGAGTTTGACCGTCCCTGCTAAAAGCGATCGCATTGACGGCGGCTTTGTGAGCGGCAATCGTCCGCATCCGTCGCCCCGTCTTCAAATCCCAGAGAATCAAATTATTGTCGCCGCCGCCGCTGGCCAAAATCGAGCTGTTCGGGCTCACCGCCAGCGTGTTGACCGATTTTTTAGAATGTACCGAATTTAGAGTCCGCACCAGGCGTCCCGTCCTTACATTCCAAATTCTAATCGTCCCAAAGCTGGCGCTCACCAAAGTTTGACCGTCAGGCGACAGGGCGATCGCATTTACACTCCCGACATTATCCAAACTTTTTTGCAAAAAATGAGTGGTAGGTAAAGTAGAAAGCAGCCACACCGGGTTTGCCGGAAACACCCCGTAACGCAGCGAACCGTAGATTTGAGACGCGCCAATACCCACCATCAAAACAGCCGTGCCCGCCAGCAACTTATTTTTCCACCAATCCAAAGCCTCTTGCCCGGGCTTCTTCAATCCCGAATTTAGAGGTCTGAGGCGGTTCATGGCACTCTGCTTCGTCCCCACAGACGGCCCCGAAGTTCCGCGAATTTTAGTTTGCCCCGTCGTCGGCAACTGAGTCGGCACCTGAGTTTCTGCGTCGTCGAGATTAATTTCCTCCAAGCACTGCAAAACCATCTGGGGACTTTGAGGTCGATTGCCCGGAAAAGGCGCCATCAGGTAATCGATCACATTAGCCACGGCGTCGGAAACTTGAGGAGCTCCTTTGCGCCACATTAATCTGCCCGTGCGGGGATTTTCTGGAAACGCAGTCGGTGGCTTCCCAGTCAGCAAATAAACAAAAGTGCGCCCCAGAGCAAAAAAATCAGACTGCGGAACAGCCTTGCCATTAGTTTGTTCCGGCGGCGTGTAGCCAGGAGAAACAATACCAGTCACATTTTGCCCCTGGCCAACCTTAGCGAAATAAGTCCCCGACACTTCCCGAGCAGTCCCGAAGTCTATCAGCACTAACTGCCCGTTGGGCTTGCACATAATATTGTGCGGCTTGATATCCCGATGAAAATAGTTGAGTCGGTGAACTTGGTCTAAAATTTCCGACAGTTGTTTGAGCCAATTCAGAGCTTGTTCTTGACTGATGGGGCGGCCCCTATGTTTCAGCCAGTCTTGCAAATTGGCCCCAGCAATTTTCTCCATCACCAGACAGTGAAAAGACTCTGTGCTGTGAGCTGGCGTAAATGTAAAATAACCGTCGCGATCGACTTTAGGAATACCTGGATGTCTCAGCCTGACCAATACGTCGGCTTCTTGCTTAAAAAGTTCTACAGCTTTGGGATGGTCTTTGAGCAGGACTTTAAGCACTCTTCGGGCGCCGTTGTCGTCCACTTCAAATGTTCGGCCAAAGCCACCGCCTCCGAGAGGCGCGACTAGCCGATATCGACCTTGCAACAAAAGTTCAGACCCGCAGTGGATACACACGGATTTGCCAGAGTTGGCTGGATCGGAGGGATTCGGGCATTTGGGATTGAGGCAATAACTCACAGAAGCCACATAACCCTGATTGAGGTTGCTCTATCAAGTTTTACTTTGACACTGCTATACAAAACTTGGCTAAACTTATCTAAGCTTTACCATTCAACTAGAAGTATTTTCTAGAGGGTCTGATTCCTGCTTCTGCCAAGAGAGTCGGCTCTTACTTGTCCACAGGCGTAAATTCGGGTGGAGCAGCACCCTATTTTTGAAGTTTGTACAACTATTTATTATTGTGGAAGCTTTTAGCCATTGTTTAACCATTATTTTCAACCAATTTAACGAATCGTGGTATCCCGTTCGACCTTTTTATAGGCTGGTCAGTTTTAAATCGACCGTCGTTTACTGCTACACCAAACTTGGCCAAACTTATTTAAGCCTCACCATTCAATCAGAATTACTCCTGAAGGGTCTGTTTCCTGCTTCACCCAAGGGAGTCGGCTCTTTCTTGTCCACAGGCGTTAATTCGGGCGGAGCAACGCCCTAATTGAATTAATTTTAGTTGAAGCTTGTAGCCATTATTCATCCACTATTTTCAACCAATTTAACGAAACGCGGGCTCCCGTTCTACCTTGTGACAGGCTGGTCATTTTTGACTTGCACGCTCGGTTTACTCTCCCAGATAATTAAGCCTTTTTTTCGGCATTGATTTAATCATATCGCCCAGAATGTTAATCAGTCAAGTTAAGTATGACTAACTTTGGTGAACTTTTTGGCTATGCAAGTCCAACTCAGTTTTCAACTTATGACGATCGTAGCACACCTAGTAAAAGACTCATCAGCACCCTTGATTTAAATCTTGCAGCGTCTCTGAAGTCAAGGGAGGTTTTAGTCTCGCTTGACTTCAGCATTCCGTGTTTTTTTATAACCGGGAGCACTGCGATCTAACGATCGGGTTGAGGTCAAAGCTTTTGTTGTTTGTCATAGCCGATCGAGGTCACAAATCCCTGATCAGAGCACATAATGTACAAACAGACCAGAACTAATAACGAGAGAACAGCCACATTTCAATTGTACGATGATCGCAACCACCACTCTCGAAGAAAGAAGTGAGAGTGGGAGAGTGGGCGAGTGAGGGAGTGAAAAAATCGGCCTTCTTCCCTCTTCCCTCTTCCCTCTTCCTTCAGCAGAAGAAAGCCTTTTAAACAAGTCCCTCAATTACCGGATGGAAGTAGAACGCCAGCGCCAAAACCGTATAAGCTGCCAACAGCAAAGTACCTTCTAGCCAGTTAGAGTTGCCGTCAGAACTGATAGAATTGGCGATCAGCACCGACACCGCAACCGCTACAAGTTCAAACGGGTTGAAATTCAAGTCCATCGGTTTGCCCAAGACAAAACCTGCCAAAACCAACACCGGGGCAACAAACAAAGCAATTTGCAAACTGGAACCCACGGCCACAGAAACCGACAAATCCATTTTATTTTTCATCGCCACCGTCACCGCCGTCGTATGTTCGGCAGCATTGCCAATAATCGGCACTAAAATCACCCCGGTAAACAGTGATGTCAGCCCCAAACGCGCCGTCGCTTCTTCCAGAGTACCCACCAACAGTTCCGACTCGACAGCTACCATCAGGGTACAGGCCAACAACACCCCAATCCACAGCGGCAGATTGACTTTGTGGTCAGGACTGTCTGGTGCTAAGTTATTTTCGGCTAAATCTTCCAGCATTTCTATTTCTGCCACCCCTGCATCGTACAGATAACTGTGGGTTTTCATCGAAAACAGCAGCGTCAGCACGTAGACGACAATCAGGACTATAGCAACAGCGCTAGAGAGGTTCTGCATAGTTGCCGGAGGGATGCCAATAGAGGTGGCATTAACTGCAGTTGGCACCAAAATGGCAATCACGGCTAAGTTCATCGCTGAAGCATTCAAGCGGGCGACTGTCGGCTGAAAATCTTGTTCTTTGTAACGCAAGCCGCCCAGCAGCATCGCCAATCCCATCACCAGCAAAAGGTTACTCATAATTGAACCGGTGATGCTGGCTTTGACAACATCTATTAGTCCGGCGTTGAGGGCGACGATGCCGATAATCAGTTCCGTGGCATTTCCGAAGGTAGCGTTCAGCAAACCCCCCAAGTTGGCACCGAGGACGACGGCGATTTCTTCGGTGGCCGTCCCCATCCAGGCGGCTAGAGGGATGATGGCTAAAGCCGAGGTGACGAAGATTGTGGAGGATTCCCAGCCGAGAAAGTGTCCGGCGATGGAAACTGGGATAAATAACAGCAGGCTGGAAATTATTGTATTTGTGTTTAGCATTTAGATTCTCAAAAGCTGCCAACCGTCAATCATAGCCTGCCACAAAGTTTAAGAAAGGGGGAGGGTTCGATATTTGGGTGTGGGCTTAAAGCTGGGGGTGGGCGATCCTCTTCGAGGGCTTCGCTAACGGGCGATCGCTGCATTGCCGCTTTCACGGATGTGACAAACTAAGAGAGCGATTTGTTTAGCCGATCGGTTCAATGGATTTTTGTATTCGATTAGCTTCCTTAGAAGACATTCCTAAGTTAACAACTTTAATTCCTGATTCTGCTAGAGCTTGTGCCTGCAAGCTACTATAGTTCAGAGCAGATTGAAGGCGCACTGGGCACAGTTTTTGGGGTTGATACTCAACTGATTCTAGACCAAACATACTTTGTTCCTGAGAACAATCACCAAATTGTTGGTTGCGGTGGTTGGAGTAAGCGTAAAACGCTTTATGGAGGTGATTCAGGCAAAAATAATCCAGAAGAGGGCCTGCTCAACCCAGACAGCGACTCGGCAAAGATTCGTGCATTCTTTATTCATCCAGCATGGGCACGTCGAGGAATTGGAAGTCAGATTATGCGAGTATGTGAAATGGCTGCTGAGCGTGCTGGATTTAAGCAAGTTGAGATGATTGCGACGCTGGCGGGAGAGCCATTTTACACAAAATTTGACTATCAGGTGATTGAGCGGTTTGAAATTTCTCTCCCAAACAGTCAGTTCCTCCCCGTTGTCCGTATGTTTAAGAGCTTTGGGCGCAGCCCGTAAAAAATGAGACCTAATAAAATCTGTTTCGGTTAAATGCGATCGTAAAGCAATGAGATGACAAAGAAAGCAAATAATTATCAGCCATGTCAATAAAAGTAGGTTTTTTCAAAGTAGAAGTCGTCCCGCACGATCCAAATTGGCGCAGCGCCTTTGAAACTGAGTCGAAACTGATTGCACTTGCACTTAGGGACAATGTGGTTGCTATACATCATATTGGTAGCACAGCCATTCCACAAATTCATGCAAAGCCGATCATCGATATGTTAGTTGAGGTTAAAGATATTACTAAAGTTGATGTACAGAGTTCAGCAGTTGAGGCATTAGGTTATGAAGCAATGGGTGAGTTTGGGATATCGGGCAGTCGTTTTTTTCGCAAGGGTAATGAAGCAGGGATTAGAACACACCACGTTCACGGGTTTGAAGTGAACTCAGCGCAGATAGAGCGGCATTTAGCGTTTCGAGATTATATGATTTCCCATCCTGAAGACGCGCAGCAATACAGCGAACTAAAGAGAAAACTTGCCCAAAAATACCCTGATAATATTCAAGGGTACATGGACGGAAAAGATGGTTTCATTAAAGCAATGGATCTGAAGGCGGCTAATACCAATTTTTTATGAGGCCCCGTAGAATCCGATCACCCTGGCGCCCCCCGCGTCCGGGGGGGGGACAAGAGTCCGATCTTTCGTCCCCCGACTATCAGGGAGATGCGAGGGGGATAGAGATATGTGCAACTTCACATTAAATTGGTATTAGAGACTACTAAATAATTATAAAAAATGCAAATGTCCTGACAAAGAATTAGCACAACATTTTTATTTAAATAAAAAGATAATTTAATCTAGATTGTCTGATTTGGCAGAGTCGGGTTTTCCTATCCATTTGACTAATACTGCTGTGAGTCAGGTGGAAGAAGTGACACGGAACCAGACAACGGGATTAACTACTTATGATTCTAAGGGTAGAGAAAGGGTGAATACAGCCCCTTGACCGGGTTTACTACTGGCTGTAATACTGCCTCCATGCGCTTCAATAATGCGTCTGGCAATCGCTAGACCCAGACCAACCCCATTCTTACTAGAGCGGCTCGTGGTGTAAAACTGTTCAAAAATGCGAGGTAAATCGGTTTCAGGAATGCCGCTTCCCTGGTCTCGAATTGAAATCAGAGCCTGTTGCTTGTTGCCAGAGGCAGCAATGAAAATACGAGCATTGGGGGTAGAGTATTTAATCGCATTGTCTAAGAGATTCAAAAAAGCCTGTAATAAGCGTTCCGAATCGCCCATAATCCGAAGGTCAGCAACATCAACTTCTACAGTCACGTTTTTAGCCTGCATACGAACTTCCATTGCTCTAATCGCACGGCTGATGACACTTTCTAAGGGAATGGCTTGGATTTCTAATAGCGTGACACCCGCTTCTAAGCGTCCTAAATCAAGCAAATCGTGAATCAAGCCCGAAAGCCGCTTCGTCTCCTCTTTGATGGTTTGAAAGAAGCGATCGCGCAACTCCAGCTCATCCACAGCGCCACGCTCCAGCGCATCAATGGTGACCTGAACATTACTCACAGGGGTCCGCAGTTCATGGGAAACATTCGCTAGGAAGGCTCTGCGTTCGTTGTCCAACGATTTCAACCGTTCACTCATACGATTCAGTTCCGTTGCGAGTTGGTCTAGTTCATTGCTTTGACGAATCAGGAGTTTGTCATCAAACTGTCCTCTACCCACGCGAATCGCAAAGTTTCGCATCACCTCAATGGGTTTAGAGAGACTCCGGGCTAATCGATCGCTGACCAAGGTACAGAGAAGAATGGTAATGCCAAGGGCGGCTAAAATTGTCCAGATCACCCTTACAAACTGTTTCTGAAACTGTTCTAAAGTAATCGAGATGCGTAATATCCCCAACATCTGACCGTTGCGAGTCATCGGTTTGACAATATAGAGGCGATCCTCCGTTGATAAAACCCCTTTAGCCATGCCCTGCACCGAATGACCGTGTAGTGCTTCTGAAATGCCAGGTATCGGCAGCCAATTGGTGATTTGTCGATCTGTTTGAGGGTTAGAGGTGGCTAGCAGCGAACCTTGGGCATCAAAGACACGGAGTGCGATATTGGCGGGTGCCCCATAGCGCCGAACAATGATCTGCACCCGTTGCGTATCTTTTTCTTCGAGGGCATCTGCAACGCTCTCGCTCAGTGCTGTTGCCCAGTTTTCTAAATCTGTCTGACGAGACTGCATGAAAAAGGCATAAAACGTCCATAGGATGTAACCAGACATAAGCGAGGTTCCTAAGACGATCAGGAGCAGGTAGGTAGCCAAGAGCTTCGTGTGGATTGAATTCCACCGAAGAGATGCTAACCATCTGCTCGGGAAGGAGTCTTGGGCAAAAAGTTTCATCGGCTCAAAAATGGCTGGGATAAATGGTGTATCCGTTGCAAGTGGTCATAACCTAGCGCCATTGGTCACGGATTGAGCCAACCGAGCTATCAAACCCTTGAAGGATGCCTTAATCGCTTTTAAGTAGATTCCGCATGATGGCGGCGCAGCAAAGCTTTAATCCGTGCGAGCAATTCCTGCGTATTGAAGGGTTTGGTCACATAATCATCTGCCCCTGCCTCTAAGCCCAACACTTTATCCATATCTTGGTCTTTAGCCGTTAGCATCAGTATAGGCACATTAGAAAAAGCCCGGATACGCCAACACACTTCCATCCCATCAACTTCTGGCATCATCAGATCGAGCAGAATGATATCGGGTACTTGCTTGTGGAATTGTTTGATCGCGCTGTGTCCATCTGGTGCTGTAGTGACCTCATAGCCTTCCTTTCTCAGTGAGTAAGCAAGGCTTTCACAGAGTGGGGCTTCGTCGTCTACCAACAAAAGATGCGGCATGAGTATAAATAGTTACATTTCATATGGAGTATCTCAAAGGCAGGATTAACCGACATCTACCTTGAGAGGTAAATCGTCTTGGTTCCGCTCAGGTTTTGCTGCTTACAAATACTAGGCAGCAAAACGATGGACAGTTACGAGCGGTTATACCAATTTAATGTGAAGTTGCACATATCTCGATCCCCCTCGCATCTCCCTGATAGTAGGGGGACGAAAGATCGGACTCTTGTCCCCCCGCGTCCGGGGGGCGCCAGGGTGATCGGATTCTACGGGGCCTCATAAAAAATTGGTAGAAGTGGCGATCGTCTCATTAAATTTATGAGATTGGAAGTGGCAATTATTGATGTTAAGCCTAATATGACTGGAGCAACATAACCCATGAGTGATATCGGTCTCACACACATCGCACTGCCCGTTTCTGATGTCGATCGCAGTATTGAATTCTACTCCAAGTATGCTGGAATGCAAGTAGTTCACCGCCGCATCGATGCAGAAGCTGGTGTTACTGTAGTCTGGCTTTCCGATCGCACTCGCCCTTTTGTAATTGTGCTAATTCAAACCAACTCCGTACATCCGGTTTTGTCTCCCTTTGCACACCTGGGAGTAGGTTGCAAAAGCCGCGAATACATGGATTCTCTCTGCGACAAAGCACGTCAAGAAGGCGTGCTGCTTGAAGAACCAAAAGATTCTGGATATCCGATCGGCTACTGGGCTTTTTTGCGAGACCCAGACGGTCACACGCTGGAACTATCCTACGGGCAAGAAATCGGATTTACAGTGGAGGATGCTACTTAAAGTTATAATAAACAAATCGCCCTCCAAACCCGATCGTTTCTCATCTGGAAATAGACTGGAGAATCAAATGACTGCAGCAATCATCGCACCACCCAAAAAAGAATCACCCCTTCTGTTTGAGGGACTGACTTGGAGAGAGTTCAAAGCAGTTGAGCAATTATTAGACCGTCCAGGATATCGACTTTCTTTCCTGGAGGGAGTTTTGGAGATTAAAGTAATGCCTGGAGAACCCCACGAAACCGTTAAAGAAAGAATTGGTGCATTGTTGGAGCTTTATTTGCTGATGGCGGGGTTTGACTTTACTCCAACTGGCTCGATGACTCTGGAAAGTGAAACGGGAAAAGTCAAGCGAGAGGCCGATAAATCTTATAAACTTGCTCCTGGTCGCAGGCTACCCGATTTGGCGATCGAGGTCGTGTTTTCCAGTGGTGGCATTAACCAACTGGAGGCATACAAGCGGCTGAAGATAAAGGAAGTGTGGTTCTGGGAAGATGGATTGTTAGAGGTTTATCACCTCCGGGGAGAGGGCAATACACTTGATTATGAAAAGGTTTCCAGTAGTGAGGAGGTGAAAGGGATCGATTTGGATTTGTTGTTGCGTTGCATCAATATGGTGAATCATGTTGATGCAGTTAAGACTTTTCAACAGGCACTCCAGAAATAGCTGGGAATAGGGGATTGCGCCTCCTTTTACCACCTTTGTTGACCGAAAGCATCCAGGATACAAGCCCCCGGATTCATCCGTGGAGAAATAAAAAACCTGTATCCGAGAAACTTGCCCCCCGAATTTATCCGTGGGGTCAATGCTTCAACCTAAAATCTAAAATCTAAAATCTAAAATCCATTGACATCTCAATATCCGCAAAAAGCAATGGGGAATGGCAATGACGCAAGTTGTAATTGTGGGATCGGGGCCAACAGGTGCGGCACTTGCCTTGCTGCTGGTGAAACGAGGTATTGCTGTAACGTTGGTTGAGGCTGCAAAAGATTCCTACCGAGTGTTTCGCGGTGAAGCGTTAATGCCCAGCGGATTGGATGCGATCGCCCAAATGGGCTTATCCACTATGCTAGAAGGTGTTCCACACCGACAAATTGATGCCTGGGAGTTCGTTGTGGGCGATCGACAACTATTTCGAGTTGATGAGCCAATGGGGTCAAATCGACCTTGTACGCTAGTTTCTCAACCGCCTTTGCTAGAAACACTAATTGTAGAAGCTCAATTGCATCCAGAGTTTGAATTTATCTCAGGTGTGCCGGTCAAAGATTTACTCTACAGCAACGATCGCATTGCGGGTGTAAAGCTAGGAGATGGGCGAGAGATTCCTGCTGCACTTGTCATTGGTACAGATGGTAGAAACTCGGTTGTACGACAGCGTGCAGAATTAGAGTTAGTAAAACAGCAGAATAGTATAGATGTTCTGTGGTTTAAACTTGCCGCTCATCCTCGGTTTGTGGCGGATAATGTATTTTATTCCATCCTGAATGGCGGTAGCGGATTCAGTGTGTTTCATGGGGCAGAATCAGGAAAACTTCATCTGGCTTGGGTGCTATCTGCCGATGACAAAACTGATTGGAAACACACAGACTGGGCAGAAACTTTCGCATCGCTATCTCCTGCGTGGATGGCAGAACATTTCCGCAACTGTGCCGATACGATCGAATCTCCGATGCGATTATCTGTTGTGGTTGGTCGCTGTCCGCGCTGGTATCGACCAGGAATCATACTTTTGGGGGATGCGGCACATCCCATGTCTCCGGTTCGCGCTCAAGGAATTAACATGGCTTTGCGCGATGTCATTGTTGCCGCCAATCACCTTGTACCTTTATTGAAAGCAGGGGCTAATTGCGAGGATATTGACTTAGCATTATCGCGGATTCAGGCAGAACGCGAACCAGAAATTATTCGCGCCCAACAACTTCAAGCACAAGAAGCGTGGAAAGGTGAACAACTGCGAAAAAATGGATTATTGCGTTTGTTGATGATGCAAGCTGCTCCGTTTTTGGGTGAAAAAATTAAACAATTTTGGGTGAAAGGACAGTATGAATTGCGCCAAGGAGTAACGCAGGTAAAATTGGTTGTGTAAAAAGAGGAAATTCAAATTTAGGAGAAGATTTTATGCGATCGACAACTATCAAAGGACCGATCGGCAATATTCACATCATCGAAGCCAGCCCCCCTGTCACCGCTGGGGAATCCGAGGCGCTGCCGGTGGTGTTCGTGCACGGTATGACGGTTTCTGCGAGCATCTGGGAGGCGCAGCTTGCCAATTTAGCGCGTACCCGACGGGCGATCGCCCTGGATATGCGGGGACACGGTGATTCCGCGCCGCCGGAGGACGGCAACTATGCGCCCGCCTCCTGTGCAGCGGATGTTTTCGCGGTACTGGATGGGCTGGGACTCGATCGAGTGGCGATCGTCGGGCACAGTTTCGGTGCTTGTATTGCCCTCGCCACAGCAGCCGCTGCACCGCACCGCATCGCGCAGTTGATCCTCGCAGATCCACCTGGAGATTTTACCAGAGTCCCCGCAGATGTGCACGAGGCAAGGATCGCCCCCTACCAGAGGGCTCTGGAGACGGAGGATTGGCGGGATGCTGTGGAAACCAGCTTCAACGAGGCGCTGACAGGAAGCAGGGCCCAGACGTGCGATCGGATACTCGCTTGCTTGGCCGCGACTCCACAGGATTGCTTGTCTGGAATGTCTCGCGGGATGTTTGCCTTTGAAGCAGTTGATGCTCTCGATCGCTACCTAGCAGCCCCTGGAACGCGGGCCCACGCCATTATTGCTCCCTCAAACACTTTTCCGTTCAGCCTCCACATCCTCCGTCCCACACTGACGACAAGTACGATCGCCGATACTGGACACTGGCTGATGCTGGATGCGCCGGAGGCCTTTGCTAGGGAACTTGATATCTGTTTGGAAGGTGTTTAATATAGATGACAAAAGCTGTTAGTTTTACCACAATTCATCGAGGGTTAAGTTGTGGGGGTTTTTGAGGATGAAGGCGTTGTTGTCTTTGATTAAGTCACCGCTACAGAGAATCGGTAAGCGTTCTTGATAAGCTTTAATCGCCAGGATATAATCTTTGTCTGCGAGTGAAGTTTGAATTTTCCGCAATTTGTCAGCAATGACGCCTATTAAGGTTATTTCGCCACTTAATTTGTCGGTGTTGGGAGTGTGAATTTGCATAACAATTCCCT
Organism: Microcoleus sp. D3_18_C4; assembly: GCF_036702355.1. Classification (NCBI taxonomy): domain Bacteria; kingdom Bacillati; phylum Cyanobacteriota; class Cyanophyceae; order Oscillatoriales; family Microcoleaceae; genus Microcoleus; species Microcoleus sp. D3_18_C4. The sequence continues at coordinate 95,532 of NZ_JAUBTF010000008.1, read as the reverse complement.
GAATAATCGTGTTGGGAATGCTGGTAAGCAGTTCGGTTAAAATTTCAAATTGAGGGCGATTTTCTGCGTTTTCTAGGGTTTGGATTGCCTCGCGGATGCGGGCTGCATAATCTCCCAGGTTTTCCCGGTTAGGTAGCAATATTTCAAATTCTTCTGCATCGGCTGTTGGTTTGTGCCAAAGTGTGGCATTATCTAAAAAAGGTTGGTCTTCATGCCAGCCGTGAGTTTGTAAGTAATTTCTCAGTTGATTTAGCTTGATTGTTTCGAGAGTTTGGCTATCTTTTACGGTGACTTTCATGGTTGAAATCCTGGGCTAATTCGCTCCATAATTGACTGAAGGGCGGCGACTGTAAATTGGTTGGTTCTGGGGATGACTACGTTGACAGTGCTTGTGTTTTGTGTTTTTGGCTCTCCCCGCAGGGATATCCAATATCCGCAGCCTCTGATGCAGAGTTCTGTTTCGGACTGGGTTAACCAGTCTTCGGGTGTTTCTGGAATTAAAACGACAACTAAAATTCGGGGAATGGCGAAGTCATCCATTCTTAAGTCGTCGTAGTTTTTGAGCTTGAGGGGGTAGCGGATAAAGTGATTGTCTTGGATATCTCTTGATGTAGATTTTAACTGCAATTCTAAGCGAGGTGCTCTAATGGGGCCTGTCCCGCCTTTCGCAGCTACTCCCCAGTCTACGCTGTCATCGTCTACGAATGGTTTGTAGAGGGAATAACCGGCAACGGTGGTGACAGCTTGCAGGTAGATGTTGCTGAATTGTTCTTTTTGTTGGTTGATGTCCACTTCAATGTTTTGGCGATTAAATCTAAACAATATATTCGTGGGTTAATACCATAATTCGCTGGCTTGAAGATCAGCCTTTACCCAATCGACAGGCTGTGAGGTTTGATTTATTATTATTGGCTGGTATGTACGATCATACCCAAGCATCTTAAAAACAATGCGTACCAGAATATCGTATAAATGATAAGTAATTCTTACAACATCATGTATATCGTATGTTTTTTCTTGGAAGCTAAAGTCACCCGTATGCACTGCAATTCCACGATATCTAGACAGAACACTGCTCCAATGAGTCCTTCCATCAGCTCGTGGGTTACTTTGATAGTAGGCATCAATAATGTCAGCATCATGTAAACCCAAATGCTTTAGTAAGTCAGTTACAGCTAGACCGAAATCCCTGTCTATGTTGCTAGAGTTAATCGTTTTATCAGCAATTTTATTAAGTAACTTGCTTTGCCCTGAATCACTTGCAGCTTGTGCCACAGAACGAATATCTTGTGCCGCAGACCTAAGAGTTTTTTTGACGAACTCCTTATAATCATCATCTAAGCCAAGAAGTAAATTTTGTGTGTCTAGCTTATAGTGCTGACATAAATAATCAAAGGCTCGACAAATTTTATTTAGCTTGTCTTCAATAGTAAGGCTATGTGAACTGCTTTGAACTAGGTCAAATATTACAGAACCTAGAGGTTCTTTTCCATAAGGCGTTGAAGACTGAGCGCCGGTGAGTAAATAGCCAGTTCCCTGATTATATTGTTCCGAAATAGTAGTGTGTCCTATTGAAAATTTTGGCTGACCGAATCTCTTATGGATGCGTCGGACAAGCCCACCATTAGCATCTCTAAATTCAATCCAAGGAATTCCTACCTCAGAACCAGTAGCAAGACTCAGTAAAGGGAGAAGACCGAATGGTAGCCAGTTCGTCACTTTATCTATGTCAATGGATTCAGAGCCAACTTCCCCAACCATTACCGCTGTGATTGTACGTTGCACCTGACCAGAGTACAGATTTTTTTTACGTTCCTTAAAATCAAGCAATTGTTGAATAAATCCCTTAGTTCCTTTGAAATCAAAGACAATTAAACGATGAATATTGAAAAAAAGCTTCCTGAATAATGGTGTCCATGTAGTATTCTCTGCATCGTCAAGCCTGGGAAGAATACGCAGGGGATGGCAATCAAGCTGTGAATTTAGCTGAGTAAAATCTGAGATTAAGTTAAATATTGGAAATACCCAATATTTAGGAAGTTCAGCATTTATATTGTCAAAATATGAAGGAACCAAATAAAATTCAACTCTCGTGTTATCCCCGCCCAAACTACTGATAGGGTTGTAGACTATACTTCCTTGTGCGGAATAGGTTCCATCAGGAGTATTGACAGTTAAACTTTTACACGGGTTGCTTCCAAAACGATTGGTAGAAGAGAAACTACCCTCTTCCTCGGCGGGATCTGCATTAAAGAATTCTATACAATTAAAGCTGAGGGGCTGTTCAGTATGGTACTTGGCTACGTTCATTTCAATACTGGAATTACCAAATTCATCAAAGTAAATTTTAACCCTTCCTTCGATATATCCTTTAGGATTTTCAAACTCAGCCCGTCCTTCTCCTTCATAGTCAATGTGGGTTAAGAACCAATTGTTATTGACACCGTTATTGTTGTTATTGGAACTCATGTCATTACTCCTGGCATTTTTTCTATTTGTTTAACTCGATTTTATTCTTAAAAATACTTGGTGATTTTACCTCACGAATAACTGCCAACCTGCGAGCTTTCTCCTGATTCATCAGATAGGATGAACTAACACATTTCGACTCCATCCTTGCTCGATAGTATAGCGAATGTAGCACTCGCGCTCAACAGGAGCTTTCACAGCATTCAGAATGCGGAGATTATGCCCCCAAGGAATTTGTGCAAGAGGTGCTTGCACAAGGCTGTCGCCAGAAACCTAGTTTTTTTTCTCACTTCGCCGTCAAATGCAGCATCTTCTCGTCCAAACCCTCCTCCTCCTCCAATGCCTCCGCCCTCACATACCTCTCAGGAGTTAAAACCTAACACTTACCGTTTTGCTTTTTTGTTGCGTTTTGACTCCGCACAAGTGTTACAACTCTTCTGGAAAGTACATTTGCAGCAAATCTGCCCCGCCCTAACCCAACTGGCCTAACTTCTCCAGAACTTAGGTAAAAAGCACCTAAAGTATGATGCGAAACTCTGGCAAAACTCTTATTCTATAAATCGATCGGGCATTAAACCGATATCCACAACCGCCAAGATTTATTGCCAAAAATTAAATCTTTCCGGCGAAAACTTGCTATTTACTGAATAAGACTTTAAAATCCAGCTATGTAAATCAAAATCTCAATGAGCAGCCCTGCAAGCACGAACCCGAAATGGGTCGCAAGTGCCAAAAAGCAGCAAAAGCTACCTTTTTTAAGTCTTTCAACAGCAAAGCATTGGCAGAAAAACCCAGGGATCGACGGTTGGCATCTTGGAACGAATGCTTTGCTCGCCATACTACAAATGTATCAAAACTTGTCAGCCAAATTTAGCCCGAACAGATGCCTAGCTGTAACTCTTGCTGCGTAAGGTTTCAGTTTCTAATTAGGCTGGTTTTATTGTCTTTAACTACTTGAGGATTCGCTCGCATGGTTTCGATTTCTACTACTCAATCCGATGTGCTGCCTTTGTCTTCGCCAACCGTAACGGCTGCAACCCAAACCAGCGTGGCTGCTGCAACTGGGGTGTGCGTGACGGTTCACGGTCACTTTTACCAGCCGCCCCGGGAAAACCCTTACCTGGACGCGATCGAACGCCAAGCCAGCGCCTCTCCAGCCCACGACTGGAACGAACGCATTGACATCGAGTGCTACCGCCCGAACGCCTTTGCCCGCATACTCAACGATCGCGGCGAAGTCGGGGGGATCGTCAACAACTACGAGTATATGAGCTTCAACATCGGGCCGACCCTGATGAGCTGGCTCGAACGCTACGACGCGGAAGTCTACCAGCGGATTCTGGAAGCCGATCGCAAAAGCTGTCAGCGCCTCAACGGTCACGGCAACGCGATCGCCCAAGTATACAATCACATCATCATGCCGCTGGCTAACGAGCGAGACAAATACACCCAAATTCGCTGGGGGATCGCAGATTTTCGCTCCCGATTCAATCGCGATCCCGAAGGAATGTGGCTCGCCGAAACCGCCGTAGACTACGCCACCCTCGAAGTTTTAGTCGCTGAAGGCATCCGCTTCATTGTCTTAGCCCCCTCCCAAGCCGAACGCTGCCGCCCGCTAATCGGGCAAAACCACGAAGGAGAACCAGCGGAAAATTCCGAATGGCACGAAGTCGGCGGCGGCCAAATCGATCCGACTCGCCCGTACCGCTGCTATTTGAAGCCAGAAATGCGGTTGATGGCTGACCACCAACTCTCGCCGCTGAGCACTCACTATTTTGGCCGCCAGCACTCCCAAAATTCTGCAGCCCCACCTGCCAACACTCCCTACATTGATATCTTTTTTTACGACGGCCCGATCTCGCGAGATATGGGCTTCAATGACGTTCTCAGCAGCAGCCACCATTTGGCAGGGCGCTTGGGTCAAGCAGTACGGGGAGACCACCGACCGGCTCAATTAATCTGCGTGGCGACGGACGGCGAAACTTTCGGCCACCACAAAAACAGTACAGAAAAATGCCTCGCTTACGCCTTCACAGAAGAGTTTCCCCGCCGCGGCTGGACGGTGACGAATTTTGCTCATTATTTAAGTCAAAATCCGAGCGCTTGGGAAGTGGAACTCAAACCCGTGACGGCCTGGAGTTGCTCTCACGGGGTCGATCGCTGGCAAGATGATTGTGGCTGCGGTGGTGGCGGCGGGTGGCACCTCAAATGGCGCCGCCCTCTGCGAGATACTCTCAATTGGCTGCGCGATCGACTGATTCCGATTTACGAAGAAGCGGGGCGCAAGCTGTTGAGCGATCCCTGGAAAGCCAGAGATGAATATATTGAGGTCATCCGGGATCGATCGCCCGCTAACGTTGACAGTTTCCTTCAACGCCATCAAGTGCGCCCCCTCGATGCCTCCGAACAGGTGGACGCCCTGCGACTGCTGGAAATGCAGCGCCACACCCTGTTAATGTTCACTAGCTGCGGCTGGTTTTTTGAAGAAATCTCGCGGCCAGAAGGCGTGCAAATTCTGCGCTACGCGGCCCGGGCGCTGGAATTGGCGGGCGAAGTTACCGGCGTCCAGCTAGAAAAGGATTTTGTCGCTCAACTAGCCCTCGTACCCAGCAACGTTGACTATTTCCAAACAGGGGCCGAAGTTTACCGCAAACTTGTGGTGACAGCCCAAATTAGTCTCAGACAAGTGGCCGCCCACTACGCGATTAGTTCTCTGTTTGCCAAATATCCCCGGGAACAGCGAGTTTACTGCTATCAGGCCCAGCAGGAAGACTTCCAAATTCAGCGCATGGGCTCGATGACTCTGGCTGTGGGTCAATTGCAGTTAACCTCGGAAATTACGCGGGAAACAGAGATTTTTGTGTTTGCTGCGTTGCACCTCGGCGGCTGGGACTTCCACTGCTGCATTCAGCCTTTTGGCAGCCGCCGGTCTTACACTATGCTCAAAGAGCGGTTGTTTGGAGTTATGCAAGAAGCTTCGGCGGCCCACGCGATTCTGGAAATGGTGCGCCTGTTTGGGGATCAGTCCTTTAGCTTGCGGGATTTATTTGCTGAGGAACGCCACCGGATCGTGCAGTTGCTGAGTCAGGAAAATTTGACTCGGTTGGATCAGCTTTACACTCAGGTTTACCGCGAAAACTACGGGGTGATGATGGCGTTCCACCGAGACGAGTTGCCGGTACCTGTAGAGTTACAGGTGGCTGCTGAGGTGGCTTTGGGACACCGCTGTTTGACGGCGGCCAAGGCGCTGGAAGTGGAAACGGAGGATGTGGAACCGCTGCTGGCAGAAATTGAGGCGATCGCCACTGAAAGCGGCCATCTCCGCTGTCGGTTGAACGTTCCCGAAGTCAAGGAAATTTTGGAAAAGATGGTTTGGCGATCGCTAGACGCGCTGCTGCAAGCAGGATCGGGTGTGGATGAGCGCTCGCCTGTCAAGTTGGAAGCTGATATCCGCACGATCGAGCGTTTGATTGCTGTGGGCGATCGGCTGAGTTTAGGCTTGTGTTTGGACAAATCGCAGGAACTGTATTTCGATTCTCTGTACAGCCAAATTGTGCCTCTGTGCTTGGGCTGGCTGCAACGGCAAGATGCCTCGGCGGACGAAACTGCGGTGGCTGCTGTTGCCTTGGAGATTGCACGTTCAGGCGGCGGCTGGGAGTTGTCTTCGATCCGGCAGTTGCTGGAGTTGGGTCAAACCTTGGCTGTTGATGTTGAGTGTTGGTTAAATCAGTTAAGTAAATAGTTTTCTGATTAGCCTGCATCTATTCCTGCCCTTGAGAATCCGCCCGATCGAGCTTTAAAGGCCGATCGGGCTTGCAGGATCAACCGAGAATAGATCTGTCTTGCGGCTTCCCGGGATCGCGGCGGGCGATCGAAGCACCGACAGGGAACCGCCAAGTTTGTTTAAGTTTTCGCTCTACTTGTGGGAAGATAAAAAGACTGTAGCCAAAGCGTACAGGTGTTCTGCACTTGCACGCTTTGTATAGTTTGGAAGAAAGAACACTAAGTTTAAATTTATGAAAGTTGGCGATCGCGTTTGCATTAAAAACTCTGTTGTTGTCTACCACCACCCTGAAAATCGCAGTCAACCATTTGATATTAAGGGTATGGAAGGAGAAGTCGTGGCGATCGTTCACGAATGGCACGGCCGACCTGTCAGTGCTAATTGGCCGGTTCTAGTTCAGTTTGACAAAAAATTTCGAGCTCATTTCAAAGAGGATGAGGTCGAATTGATATCTTCGGAAGTCTAGCTGTTTGATCCCCGACTTCTTAAAGAAGTCGGGATCTTGGGGTTCGGTTGTTTAAAGTGGGATTAAGTTAATATTCGTAATTTATTTAATCCTTAATTTTTCGACCCTCTGCGGCTGAACCAACCTAAAATATTCCAATCTCCCTGCATTTTCTGCAATTCCTGCTGATGCTGCTTGGCTGTAGCGTAATACCACTGGCAGTGAAGTTCTAGTTCTTGACGGTACTTAATTTCGTCGTAAAACTCGCGGACAATTTGGTGTCTCTGAAAAATTTCGGCCGCGGGAGTCGGTTCTGGGGCAATGTTTTGCAACTCGTGGGGCAGCATGATTGTTTGGGGGCGACGGTGGCTAATATTGGCTGTATTGACTTTAAGCTAGCACACTGAATCAATTTTGGATTTGGGAAGTGACTTAACAGTTGAGACTACTTAAATTCTTCCATCCAAAACCCCAAATTTAAAATTCTGTTAAAGCCATCCCCGCAGCCGATAAACGATTAAGCCGATGTATTCTTTCAAAGCTTTAGTTGACTGGTTTAACTGATAGGTATCCGGCAATAAATCCAAGGCGACTGCTTGCCAATTGCTTTGGGATGCTGCGATATCCTGCTGCGTGATTTGAAAGTCTGTTGGTGCCGCAATTGCTTTTATTCCCTGACGCTGGAAAATTAAGAGCGATCGAGTCATGTGCATAGCCGATGTCACTAGCAAAACCGGTCCTTTTATAGCTTTAACATCTAAAATTTTCCGCACGTTGACGGCATTTTGATAAGTGTTGTGTGAATCGGGGTCTTGCAGAATTGCTGATGCCGGTACACCCATTGTTTGGGCAATTTCTGCCATGTCTGCCGATTCGGGAGACCCGCCGCCTTTCCAATCTACTCTACCGCCGCTGAGAATTAGCAAAGGAGCTTTGCCTTGCTTGTAAAGTCGGGAACCGTAGATTATTCGATCGCCCGCTTCCGCTAATTCTACCCAAGGACGGGGAGGTAAAGCTGCTTTGACACCGCCACCCAAGACGATAATCGCTTCAGCTTGGGGGAGTTCGGCGGTTGGTAAGTTTTGCCATTCGAGCGATCGAACTAATGATTTTGAAACCCAACCGCTACTTCCGAGCAGTAAAATAATTAGAGCCACAGCAATTGGCGCCGCCGCCCATTTGGGACGCTTCCAAAGTGTGATTAAAGCCGCCATCATTAACAGGCAACTTAACCCCAAAGGATAAATAAACAGTGGCAGGAGTTTCGAGAGAAATACAAACATTAAGCAAGTAATTCAAATTGCTCGTTAGTGGAAATGGGGAATGGGTAATCGGTAATTAGTAATTTAGCTGGCGAGAGTTGTTAACTTTTAGTATTGAGTTAGGAATTTTGAACTCTTTAACTTAAAACCGCGCAGCGTTACGAGGCAGGAAGCAATCTCCATACTCAAAACTATTAGAAGTGCTAGCGACGATCCTCTGGCCCAGATAACCAGCCAAACAATGTAGCAGCATCAGCCCTAGAGGTTTTGCTATATTTATGGCCGTCCCTTTGCACTACTTCTTTATTGAGGATAGCATCCGAGGTTTTGTCCTGGGAATTCATATTCGGGTTGAGTAGTAATTCGTTGTGCCACCAAGCGACAATTAAACCTGCTGCCACGCCGCCGAGGACACCAAGACCGAGACTCAGGAGCAGCTTACATCCTACTAAGCGAAACCCAACGGTAAACAACACAAACCATATCAGCGCGGGGCTAAACCCCTTGGAGTCTCCGGTAAATTTTGGCATAAGCTGCAAGTTTTGTTTGTAATAACACAGAAAGATATTTACAATATTAGCAGACAATCAAATTGCCAAGGGCGATCGAGCTGCAACTACTCCCCACAAATCTCGTTTAATTGTACCTCTAAGTCTGGGGCGGTATTTACAATTTTTACAGAAATTTGCTCTAATTCTGTAAAAGGTTCAAAAGCTGCTTGCTGCGAACTCAATAGTTCGGCTGTCGCGTCGGCAATATCGCCCCTGCGCTGTTGCAGTCGTTCTCGCAATACTTCAATTGGTGCGGTGCAGTAAATAATTTGCAGGGGCAAGCCGTGGGATTGAGCCTGATTAATCGCATCGGTTCTCAAGTTTTGGCGATCGAACTTTGCATCTAAAATCACATCCCAACCTCGGTCAGCCAAAATTATCCCCAACTCTAACAATCTACCATAAGTCTGCGCGGTCATTTCATCCGAGTACAAATCTTGTCCGCCGCGTTCATTTAAAGAAATCCCGCCTAAATGTTTGCGAACAGCATCCGAACGAATATGAATTGCCCCAGTGCGGCGAGCCAAATATCGAGCCGCTGTACTCTTGCCAGAACCAGACAAACCGGACATCAAAGTTAACTTTCCCCGGTGCGATTGTGTGTATTGCCAAGCCAGTTTATAGTAATGAGCTGCTGTCTGTGAAAGCTCTGCTTTTTGGTCAGTTGAAATAGCCGGATCGTCCAACATTAACGAAGTTACTTTCGCTCTAACATAAGCTTGACGGCTCAAATACAGAGGTAACAGTTGCAGTCCTTCCCAATCCCCTGTTTGTTCGATGTAAGTATTCAGAAAAGCATTACCCAAGTCTCTGCGTCCGCGCGATTCCAAATCCATTACTGTAAAAGCCACATCGTACATCACATCAACAAAGCGAAAAGGTTCGTTAAATTCTATGCAGTCGAATAGCAATATTTTATCTTGCCACAATGCTAGATTCCGCAAGTGTAAATCTCCGTGACACTCACGAATTTTATTATTGGCAATCCGCAGGTTAAATAACTCTTGATTTTCCGCAAAAAACGCATCAGTATAATCTTTGGTTTCCTGAAATTGGGCTTGACTCTGCGGCCCGCCGATATATTTTTGCGAAGTCAGGTAATTGTTGTCTATTGCTGTACGAATCTGACTAACTTCGCCAAATGTGCGAATGTAGCTATTACTAATTGCCGTGCTGTGAAACTTGGCAACTTCCCGCCCTAAGTCTGCCATAATTTGCTCGGTCAACAGTCCGCGTTCCAACAAACTAAGCAACAGCGAATCTTGAGGAAACTCCCGCATTTTCAGTGCGTATTCTACAGCAACTTCAGCCGGAGTTATAGCAGGTAAGTTGCTGCCCAATTGAAACGAATCCCCAATTTGAACAATTGGCAAAACTTCTAGATAAATTTCCGGTGCAGTGCGTCGGTTCAGCAGCAATTCTTCCTTGCAGAAATGGTGCCTTTTCTGCAAGGAAGAATAGTCCAAAAAGCCAAAGTTGACTGGTTTCTTGATTTTGTAAGTATAATCTCCTGTCAGCAGGACAAAGGAAGCGTGAGTCTGAATTAGCTGCACTGGTTCTGTCACCCCGTGCGGATAAAAACCGGGCTGCAACATTTGCTGAATCAGAGGTGGGAGACAAGTCATAGCGATTTTAGATTTTGGATTTTAGATTTTAGATTGGGGATTTTGGATTTTGAATTTTAGATTTTAAGTTGGGGACTTTAGATTGGGAGTGGGGATGTTGACTTTAATCCGATTTATTATAGAGTTGATAGTTAGTGTAAAAAAAAAGCAGCGATGACAGAAAATAATCAAGATTCCCGTTCGGTGGATGTGTTTGGGGTAGGCAATGCCCTGGTAGACATTCTAGCATTGGTGGAAGATGAATTTGTACTCGGCCACGGGCTGAATCGCGGCGGGATGACGCTGATGAATTCGGAAACGCAGGGGGGGATTTTGCACGATTTAGAGCACAATTCGCTGCAAATGCGATCGGGGGGTTCGGCGGCAAATACGATGATTGGTTTGGCTCAGAGCGGCGGTAAAGCGTATTATTCGGGGAAGGTTGCTAAGGATACTAACGGAGAATTTTACCGACAAGATTTGCTGGCGGCGGGGATTGATTTTAACGTGCATCCTGCTGCTGAGTCGAACGGGCCTACGGGTACTTGTGTAGTGCTGACTACGCCGGATGCGGAACGCACGATGTGTACTAATTTGGGTGTTTCTACTACTCTGGCGGCGACTGATATTGATGTCGATCGCCTGAGTCACTGCAAGTACAGTTATGTTGAGGGCTATCTTTGGGATGCTCCCGATCCGAGAAAGGCTAGCATTGAGACGATGGAACAGTCTAAGCGTCTGGGTGTGAAGGTGGCTTTTACTTTTTCGGATGGCTTTTTAGTCGATCGATTTGCTGATGATTTTCACAAGGTGGTTTCGGAATATTGCGATGTAATTTTTTGCAATTCTGATGAAGTTCGGAGCTTTTTTAAGGAGGAATCTTTGTCAGAGTGCGCTCGGAAAATGACCGAGATTTCGGATTTGGCTTTTATCACTAATGGGGATAAAGGCTGCATGGTGGTGGAGAACAAACAGATTGTTGATGTGGCTGGATTTCCGGTAAAGGCGATCGATACTGTGGGTGCTGGCGATGCTTTTGCGGGCGGTGTTTTGTTTGGAATTACTAATGGTTTGAGTTCTACACAAGCGGCTCGTTGGGGCAATTATTTGGCTTCTAGGGTGGTGCAGATTCACGGGCCGCGTCTGGAGGGTTCTCAGGCTCATCTTTTGAGTGAGGTGATTTCTGGTTAGGAATTGAAATGGGCGATCGCTCTTTTTGTGTTAAGGGCGATCGCACTTTTGAACAGCAGATGCACGCGGATGGACGCGGATGAGGGAAAGGGCGATTAAGCTTTTGGAATGTCTAACAGGTGAGGTATCTGATTATTCAAGAAATTGTTGGAATCACGAAGTTTTCCTGAAGCTTCAAATCAGCCATACTGAAAGTGCCATTCAGCACAGCCAGATATTCATTAGTTCCCTTAACCTTCAGTGCAGTCCGCGCGCCACCGTTGTTAAATGACTCCAAATCAATCATATTGGCTTTCAATTCACCTGCTAACCCAATCTTATCAACACCACCAAAGCCAATAAAGCTATTTCCAAAATCGGTAATGATATCAGCATCACCTATGCTAGAAGCAGTATCGCCTCGTGAAAATACAAAGGTGTCGCTCCCAAAACCGCCTGTCAGCGTATCTTTATTTTTGCCACCAATCAGAGTGTCATCGCCCCTATCACCTGAAAGGAAGTCGTTACCTTCACCACCAAAAAGGATATCATTATCTTTTCCTGCATAGATGGTATCGTTCCCTTGATCACCGTAAAGGGTATCGTTTCCTGTAGTGCTGTAAATGGCATCGTTTCCTGCGTCCGCTAGAATATAATCGTTACTGAATTCACCAATCACGTAGTCATTTTTAGGCGTTTCGTAAGATATAAAGTCATTTTCACCTGACGTTTTTGCATTCCTGACTTTAAGTTGAATTGGCTCGTTAGGTTTTTTAACAGAAAGAACCCCTTCATGTGCCAATCCATTCTTTGCATCTTCAGAATTATAAATTAAGGTATTCTGCCTTGCGTTAAAGGTTTGGCTGTTGAGGATGCGGTTTCCTATTTCGCCTTTTTCCTTGATTAACTCCGTAAATGTTTTAATAACTGCAAAATGCTCTTCACCAGAATCTATGATATTACCAAAATCCATTTGGAACGAATTTAGTGATCCCGCAGCAAGGCGTTGATTTCCTCCAAGACTTTTCGCACCAACAAAGGCTAGGGAATTACGGGCGATATCCTGGAAGAATTCTGGGCGGTCTACTTTTGCTGTTCTTCCATCTAAATCGTAGCTTGCTGTGTAACCTGAATACACATCTATATTCAATTGTGAAGGAGGATCGAGCGCTATTATCGTGTTAATTCCAGTTGCATTGGGTATGACACTTTCACCTTTTCTATTAGTGCCTAATGTATAAATCCTTCCCATTTCACTACTGACGAGTGAGCCAAGGCTATGGCCTACTATTTTTAGATTTTCACGAGCTGCTTTACCATCAATTCCATACTCTTGTTCTAGCTTTTTAACGGCCCATTCAGCAACAGGGCTTGCCCACTTAGCTGCAAAGTAGTTGCCTAAGCGAGCGGTAGCATATGTAGAGTTTCCATTGTCCTTTGGCAATCCACCATTGCTAGAAGCATCACTCCAGTCTAGTAACAAAACTCGATCGTTAGGTTTTGCATCTTTAAGTGCTGTTTCTAAATCTGGAAACCTGTCAGATGTATCATTCCATCCATGAATCAGTACCCAAGTATTTTCTGGTTTAGGTGATTCGCTAAGTTGCCTAATCTCTACTTTTCGTGTCTTTTTTTCTGGGTCATTTTTAATTCCTTCCTGCCAGAATCCATATTTAAAATCATCGAGCTTGTCAAGTTCGCGAATACTTGTATTGAAGCCAGATAAATCTGAACCCAATTGAACAGCCAAGGGGGCGGTATCATTGATAGCAATTAAATTTTTTATACCATTTTTTAAAATCTTATCCGTGTCTGAGTCAACAAAATCAGCCGTGACTGTGTTTGGTAGCTTTTCCTGAAAGGGAGTTACAACCGTCGGGGGTGTCGGAGTTGGAGTTACAACCGTCGGAGGTGTCGGAGGTGGAGTTACAACCGTCGGGGGAGTTGGAGTTGGGGGAGTTGGAGTTGGGGGAGTTGGTGTTGGAGGAGTTGGTGTTGGAGGAGTTGGTGTTGGAGGAGTTGGTGTTGGAGGAGTTGGTGTTGGGGGAGTTGGTGTCGGGGGAGTTGGAGTTAGAGTCGCAGATGGGATAGACCCTGCACCAAGAATGTAATCATCAATGTTAATATCTGCAAACTTAATATCTGTAAGATCTTCTCTATACTCAAGACCTGTAATTTTTTTATCGAAAGTCCCTTTTCCAGTTGTGGGATTGATAATGATACGCTCATCGAGTGTGAAACCAACAAGAGTGCTTCCCTCAAAGGACAATCCCCTCAAATCACCAAATCCAGTCTCACCAATCAGAGTGGATTCACCTGTTAAGGACACAGAGAACAAAACGCCTAATTCAGCAAACAAAAATCGGTTATTAACAGGATCAAATACTAGGTCTGTAGGTGTAGTTGCAGGCCCAAAAAAGGTGTTGAAGTTGGTGATTGATGATGCAACTCCAGTCTGAGGGTTAATGGTGTATAATCCTGGAGAGTCACTAGCTCCGTAAAGTGTGCGATCGGGCGAAAATTCCAGAGAGGTCATCGTCGCGTCAGAAGGCAAATTACCAATTAATGAGGATGAGCCTGAGCCTGGATCGAGGCTGTATAACTGGCTACCAACTGAATCTTGCTTAATACTCAAAATTTTATTGTCATTAGAGAAAGCAATATCATTAAAAGATCGTAATTTAGTTTCTGGATCGGCAAAAGTTCCTATCGGCACAAATCTTCCTAATGGATCAACTGTTCCTGCTCGTCCGTTTACCGTAACAACTAGGGATGATGCAGTTCCTAACGAGTTAGTTATGATGGTATAGTCTCCTGTCTCGTTCGCATTCAAGCTAGTAGCTCTGATCGCGTAATTGACACCAGGAACTACTGTAAATTTTAACTGTGAATTCTTACTACCGAGAATATAGTTATTATTCTCGGCAATTACTTCACCTGTTGAAGCATTTACCAATTGTAGGTAAGCGTCAAAAGCTGTTGCGCCGAGGTTAACTTGAACTTGCTGCCAATTGGAAACCCCTGTCAAGGTATAGTCATCGGAGAAGTTACCCAATCTTTTGGGGTTATTAGTATCAGTGCTACTCAAACTCTCATCAATGAATTGCCCTAAGCTAATATTCGTCATAATCCCATCTCCTCAAAAATATAGTTACCTCAAAACCAGCAAAGCCCGCCTAGCAAGCCTTCCTAGATATCTATCAGGGCCTTCATCTGCTTTTTATGCAGTTCGCCCTATTCTTGTAATAAAACTTTACATCGCTCCCAACAGCTGATCGGCCGTATCCCCGATCGCCCGCCAGATGCACCGTCAAACGTAGCTGACAGCCAAACACATCATTTCACAATACTCCAAAATCCTGAATCTTTATCGGCTAAACGGCTCACAATTTGGCTCAACATAAAAGGCTCATTTGGCTCACCCAATCATGTAACATTATTTACTAAGGCAGAGTTTCCGTAGAGGAGTAGCAATGGCAGGCTTGCTCAGAGCATCCGAAGAAGGGCTAAAAATCATTGACATGGTAAGACGCAATCTCGGATGGAATAAAAGTGAGGATACCTGGTGTAAAGCCGCTCTAACTTCAAAAGCCACTTTAAGGAGGTTTTGGGCGTAAAACCGAATTCGACGCGAAACATTTATCGATATTTGCAAAGCTGTAGGAATCAATAACTGGGAAGATATTATCGAGCGCAATGATATCAAACAAACAGAATTACTTTTAGCCGCCGCGATCGCAGATATCCCCCAAGACAACCAAAACGATCGCACTTTCCCCCTCCCCGACAACTTACCCCCCGTCAGAAATTGGGTACAGCGCACCAAAGAAATCGACATCTTAAAAACTACTATTATTAACTCAGACATCACCGCCATCTCAATTGTCGGATTACCGGGAATCGGCAAAACCACCCTCATCAGCCAACTAATTCGCCAACTCCACACAGAAAAAACCCCCTTCACCTGCGCCGCTTGGCAATCCTTGCAATCGGCAACAGACAAAGCACCCCCCTGCGATCGCACAATTGACTCGCTGCTATTCACCCTCTCCAACGGCGACATTACCGCAGCCGTCACTGCTCAAGATGACTCTTTCAAAAAAACCGAAAATCTGCTCAAAATCCTCAGAGAAAAACCTTGCTTGCTCGTTTTCGATCGCGCCGACACACTTTTGAAAGCTGGAGAGGCAAAAGCGGCTGGTTATTTCGCAGAGGATTGTGCAGAATATGCTTGGTTATTCAAACAACTATTAGAAACAGAACATCAAAGCAAAATTATTTTCACCAGTCGCGAAAGCTTAGCCGAATTGCCGTCAACAGTCACCCGCGAAATCCAGCTAAACGGATTGGATCGAGATAGCGCAATTTCCCTGTTGCAATCTTTTAATCTGACTGCAAACCCAGAAGAATTAGCCGAAATGGGCGATCGCTATTCTGGACATCCCAAAGCCTTACAACTCGTCGCAGCCTTGATTCGAGACGATACCGAGTTTCAGGGAAATGTCGGGATTTTTCTGCACCCGAGAGACTGGTTGCTGATTCGAGATATTGAAAGAGCGATCGATGAAATGATAGCACGTCTGGGCCACGGCGAGCAAACTTGTCTCAGCCGAATTTCTGTCTATCAAACCTCAGAATATCCCCTATCTTTTGCGGGAATTAGCGCTCAAATGCCAGAAGTTAGCAAGTATGAACTCCAAGAAAATATTATTCAGGGACTCAAACGCCGACAATTGCTATATTACGATCACCACCTCAAATCCTATCAGTTGCATCCGCTAGTTCGAGAAAAGGGCGAGTACCTGCTAAATCAAAACGCTGAAAATCTCCGTACCGCCCACAGCGAAGCCTATAACTATTATATCAGCATTCCGATCAAACCGGAATCGGAATGGCAAGAAATCGAGGATATTAAGCCCCTAATCAGAGCGCACTATCATGCTTCTCAAGCAGGAGATTTAGATGCAGCAAATGCGATTATTTCTGAAGTTTGTGAGTATTTGCGACAGTGGAATTGTGCAGAGTTGGTGTGTGGAAATATAGAGTTGCCGTTGTTAACAGAGGTTAAAAACATTAGCCTTTCAGGGGCGGGCAAGATGCCCACCCCACAAGAAAATTAAACTCTTGTGGAACGGGCATCTTGCCCGTTTCCATAGTCCGCGAAGGCGGACTTTGTTTGTGTAGACGCGGTTTCAGCCGCCGATTTTAGGGACTTCAACCACTAGAATAAATCCCTCTTTCTTGCAGTTGCTGCATAAAAAACTCTTCCAAAGTAGGCTTAGCCAAATTCATCCCAATTAGCTGCCCTCCCGTACCGCTCAGACTAGAAAGAAACTCCTTCGGATCGCCCTGCAAATGACCGTACCACAAATCATTATCAACTTCCATATCCGGTATCCATTTTTTCAGGATATTCAAGTGGCCGCCCCTACCTTCAACCCGGTAAGTTTCAGTATTACCGAGAATTTCGTCGATCGCACCAATGCAGATTAACTCACCCTTCGCCAAAATTGCCACTCGATCGCAAATCTTCTCCACATCAGACAATATATGCGAATTAAAAAAAATTGTTTTTCCTTGATTTTTCAGCGATAAAATTATCTCCCGCATCTGATAGCGTCCCATCGGATCTAAACCAGACATCGGCTCATCCAAAAATACCACATCTGGATTGTTAATCAAAGCTTGAGCCATGCCGATCCGTTGCAGCATTCCCTTAGAATACTGGCGCAACTGTTTTTTAATTGCTGCCGATTGAGATAGCCCAACTAAGTCTAGCAAATTCGGAATTCGCTGCCGCTGAATCGAGGGGGGAATTTCAAACAAGCCAGCCGCAAATTGCAAGAATTCCCAGCCCGTGAGATAATCGTAAAAATAGGGATTTTCTGGCAAATAGCCGACTCGCTGCTTCACAGCGCGATCGCCCAAAGGCCTCCCCAACAGCAGCGCCCGCCCAGAAGTGGGGCGCACTATACCCAGCAAAGTTTTCAGCAGCGTAGTTTTCCCCGCTCCATTTTGCCCTAACAACCCGAAAGTTTCCCCCTCAGAGACAGTCAGAGTGCAATTTTTGAGCGATTCAATTTTTTCATTCATCCAGAAGCCGGTACGGTAGAACTTCCCCAGATTAAATGTTTCCACCACAGGGGTAGCTCCGTGCATCTCGGTGTGATTTGGCGCGTCTATAAGAGGTTCCATTTTCGTAAGCGAAATAAGTAGCACCTGATTATATTCTATGGCATAAGTTCAGTAATAATCGCTCTTTTTAATGTTAAGCTAATATTAGCTGTACTGAAAATATTCGGAATATGGATCGTTCAAAAATTATTGCTATTATCACTGGGGTGATTTCTATAATTTTAGCAGTGGCCTACCTGCTGCTCGTCACCCTCCTCGACTTCCGAGGCGAAATGCTGCCCGCACCTCAAAGTCAGTTGCCAGTCTCCATGCCAATTCAGCAATTAGCTAATGCTAATCTGACTTTCCGAGTACATTAGTTATTGGTTATTGGTTATTAATCATTGCAATAATAACTAACAACTAACAACCAACAACTGCCAGCTAACAACTAACTAATACACATGAATTGCTTTCATCATGTGATATGCAACTAGCAACTGCGTCAAAGCTAGCGGGTAACTTTGCAAAACTTCGCCAGTTGTGCCGATAAGTTTGCCAATTTCCGGGTTGCCTTGGGCGGAGCAAAATCCTCGCAGGTGTGGCAACTCGCTACACAACATCATTTCCAGTTCGTTTACTTGCTCGCTGGTAGCGTGCGAGTCTACTTCCAAAACGTCAACTGGTTTGCCCATATCCCGATCGAGTCCCAAGCGAATTGCAGGTTTAAAACTCTCGCTGCCTCGACCTAAAATCTCAGTAAAATCAGGGTGAGGAATTGTCGGTCTGAGCACTAAACGGACGCTCAAATTTGATTCATTATCCGCTTCTGGCGGGTAAAAACTAACTACAACGTCGGCCGATTTGCGCTGAGGACGAATGAAGTCTTCAGAGTCCGGTTCCCGTTTTTTTATTTCTGCAAGCACCTGTTCTTCAGTATAACCGCGCTTCATAATATCGCGCTTAACTTTCCACTGAGTTCGCAACTCTTCGGGAGGAGCAAGATACACTTTTACGTCGTAAGAATCGCGGATTGTTCGGGTTGCGTAACCGAGCAAACCTTCAACTATGACAAATTTGCTGGGCTTGATGTATTCCGGTGGGTCGAATGTACCTGTGGTGTGGTTGTAGATGGGTTTGAGAATTGCTTGTCCGGTACGCAGCAGACTGAGGTGCTGCTGCATGATGTCGAGGTAATTGCAGTCGGGATGCAATGCTGTGATTCCGATTTCGGCCCGCTGCTTTCTGTCGTAGCGATGATAGTCGTCAGTGCAAATCACAGTGACATTTTCTGGCCCCAATACTTGGGCAATTCCCCGCGTCAGGGTGGTTTTGCCCGCTGCGCTGTCTCCGACAATACCGAGAATAATTGGTCGATCGCTCATTGTTTTTACCCGGACGCACAATAGCAAATTTTGTTGTCAATCTTAAATCTTATCAAAGTTGTGTTCGATCCGATCGCTCGGTTTGACTTGATCCCCCGGAGTCTCCCCAATGTGTAAAAATATTGTTATATTTCTTAATATAATGCGGCACGGGAGACTCAGGGAACATCTGATTAAAAAATCACGCCCATTTCTCAACCGCCCAGGAGCTCGATCCTACTTTTGAATCCAGCTCCGCGTCAAAATTTCGGGAAAATTCCCCCTGCAAAGTGTCCGGGTAGTCTCCTTTGTCTTTTGTAGTGCAAATTGCAGCGGTGGGGTTCGTGGGATATTTTTGGTTTCAAAACTTGCCAGCAAGTAGTGAATCAATTTGCCAGTCAATCAATCGATGCTGAGGCTGATCGAATTTATCCGCAATATGAAATTTTAGCCCCAGCTTTCGCTGTTTTGACAAATTAGTATAATAAATTTGAGTTGAGGAGGCAATCATGCCCTCACAAACCTGTTTTTTTTCCTCTTGCTTGCCTTCGGCAATGCGTCTTTCCGTGAAAAAACAATAGGTTTGGACGCACCTGTGCGTAATTTATAAATTTAAACAAATTTTAAGTTTAACTAAGCCCGTAGCAAGCCCATGAATCAACCATCTTCAGAAAAATTAAGGGGCAGTATTTTAATTGTGGACGACAGTCTTAACAATTTATTGTTAATGGAGCTGATCTTATCCAGGAAAGGCTATAAAGTAGAAGCTGCATCTAGCGGTCAACAGGCACTCGATGCTGTGGATTTGGCTCAGCCTGACTTGATTTTGCTCGATATTATGATGCCCGATATGGATGGCTATGAAGTTTGCAGTCGCTTGAAAGCTACCGCTAGCACTCGTGGCATTCCCATTATTTTTCTGACTGCTGTGGTAGAAGCTTCTGAGAAGGTGAAAGCCTTTAAGGCTGGCGGGGCGGACTACATTACTAAACCTTTTCAAACCGTAGAAGTGGTAGCTAGGGTAGAAAATCAATTGCGGCTGCGGGAACTAGAGTTGCAACTGAGGGATAAAAATCTGATGTTGCAGCAGGAAATCGCCTATCGGGAACAGGCAGAAATGGAAACGCGGTTGCTGTTGGAAACAACCCAGTCTCAGAAAGAAGAAATTGAAGAATTGCTATTAAATATTTTGCCAAAACCGATTGCAAAGCGCTTGCAGGAGAGACAAAGCATAATTGCTGACAGCTTTTCGGATGTCAGCGTTTTATTCGCCGATTTGGTGGGATTTACGAATTTTGCATCTCAAAGAAGTGCTGCAGAAACGGTGCAAGTTCTCAATCGAATTTTTAGTCAATTTGACGAGTTGTCGTTACGGCACGGTTTGGAGAAAATCAAAACTATGGGTGACGCTTACATGGTAGTGGGTGGTTTGCCAGAACCGCAGGAAAATCACCCTTTTGCGATCGCCCAAATGGCACTGGATATGCAAGCTGCTGTCGCTAGCTTCAATGTCGAAAACAATCACAACTTTAGTCTCCGCATTGGGATAAATATTGGTGGGGTGGTGGCGGGAGTCATTGGTTTAACTAAATTTAGTTACGATTTGTGGGGCGATACAGTAAATGTTGCTCAGCGGATGGAATCAAGCGGTATTCCGGGGGAAATTCAGGTGACTGCTGCGGTTTACGAGTGTTTGAAAGATAAATTTTTGTTTAAAAGGCGCGGTGTTGTTGAGATTAAAGGTAAAGGAGAAATGATGGCTTATTTGTTGGTGGGGCGAAATTAGTCAGTTGACAGTTGTCAGTTGTCAGTTGTCAGTTGACAGTTGACAGTTGTCAGTTGTCAATTACCACTCATCCTTTCGCTTGTTGCTGTGTGTTTCCCAATCGTCGTATTGGGGCCGCGGATACAAAGGTTCTGGTTCTACTTCTGGTTCCAATTCGGCTGACATTTCTAATTCGGGTTCCGATTCCTGCTGATAGATGTTCAGAGGTTCGACAACGCGGGCGATCGCATCTTTGACAAATGCTTTGACAAACTCGTCTTTCCGATTTAACTGAAACTGCCTTTGCACAACTTCGGTGATGCCACCATCGCCCCAATCTTGGTCATGACGGAAATATTCAATAAAACTTTTACCGGCAATTCTGGTTAAATAAGCGGCGCTGACTGCTTGAATTGCTTTGCCAAGTACAAACCCGGCTACGCTTAATTGCAGCGCCCTTGATACTACTTGAATTACGCCTTCAACTATTCCCAAACTTGCTAGGGTTTTTGCTAGAGACAATGCCAATTCTTTGGCGCGGTCGATATTTAATTCGCAGCCGTAAATCTTGGCAATTTCTACTACCATTTGAGCGTTAACTGCTGCTGTCGCTAACAAATCCACAACAGGCAAAGGCGTGACAGCAATTACTCCGGCTCCAATCCACTGAAATCGCTCTACTGCCTTATCAGCTTGCCGCCTTCTTTGAGCATCAATTAACTTGCGCGCTTGGTCTCCCAAGTGCTGAGATTGCAGCAAAATATTGTCCGCAATTAAGTCTTCGCCTTCAGCTCGCAAAATCGCAGCGACGCGCCGAATTAATGGCATAATATCCGGGTCTGGCTGAAAAATTGTGCCGTCTTCTAGTACAACTTTTTGCGGATTGGCGCTAATGGCGACTACATCCATTGCTGATACAAAACCTTTGACTCGCTGCCGCAGTCGATCGAGAATTTCATCTCTGTCGGTGTCGGGATAAAGGTCAACTTTATTAAAAACCACGATCGACCTTTTGCCAATTTCCGCCAAAGTCCGCAGCGGTTCGTACTCTGATTTTCGCAAATCGCCGTCCAAAACAAATAAGATCAAATCTGCCCTTGCCGCCAACTGCCTCGCCAATTCTTCTCTGTAAGTCCCCGCAACTCCCGCTTCCAAGATACCTGGGGTATCAGTAATTGCTAATTCTCGATCGATTCCTTTCAATTTCAGAGTGTAAGTTTCCCCAACTTCGGTAGTTCCCATCGGCGCGCCCACCTGTCCCGCCATCCGCCCCACCAGCGCATTGACAGCGGAAGTTTTGCCCGCAGAACCGGTGCCGAAAACAACTACTCGAACGCTGCCGCGAGCCATGCTAGCTTCAATTTCGCGAGCTCTCAACAGCAAAGCTTGCCGCGCTACTTCATCTTGAATGCGATCGACTTGTTGCCGAATTGCTTTGAGATTTTCCGAAGCAGCTTCACTTTTCACAACAGGAATCTTCGGAGTAATCGGCCGTTTTCCCTTAACTTTCTGAGGGCGTTGCAGCAACCTAAAATAGTAAACCAGCGCAAAAATTAGCGTTCCCAAAAGTACAATTATCAGGAAAATCAGCAAATTAGCCAGCAGCGGAGAGGCAGACCACGCAACTTGACTGTAAAGCCCTGTTAAGGAACTCACCAGCCCAATAATCAG
The DNA here is from genome assembly GCF_036702355.1 of Microcoleus sp. D3_18_C4. NCBI lineage: Bacteria > Bacillati > Cyanobacteriota > Cyanophyceae > Oscillatoriales > Microcoleaceae > Microcoleus > Microcoleus sp. D3_18_C4. The sequence continues at coordinate 73,333 of NZ_JAUBTF010000008.1, read as the reverse complement.
CCCCAGGGCGAGGCAGAAAGCAGCAATTAAGGTTAATAGGCGCGGCAAAGGCATGAGGGGAGTGGCAAATAAAAGGGTTATGCTTTGATTTTTACATTACGCCGATAGTCATCAGTCATTGCAAATCTAAAATCTAAAATCTAAAATGGCGAAGCGCCCGTTACCGTTAGCGAAGCGATCCGAAGGAAAGCCCGCGCCTACGGGGGCTACGCCAACGAAGAGGATCGTACTGCGCGAGTCCGCAAATCGCGATTCTGTCCGACTGCGGGCGCGGTTTGCGGGGTTTTAGTGGTAGCGGGTGCAGATGGAGTGCGATCGCGCTCTTGCTGCAATTGTAGCTTGCACGATAACTCACCTACAGTTTATCGCCCGCCGCAACTGCAGGCTGGTTTATTTGCATTTACCTACTTATTTATTCGGTGATTTATTCGATCGCGAGTCGAGCCATACTTTTTTATTAAGAATAAAATATCGCATGAAGTATCCAGAAACCCTATTTCTTAAGGTAAGTGCCTCCTGGAAGCTCCAAAAGCGGAAATGAAAAACCGGGTTTCTTAGGCAACGTAAGAGCATCCTAATTTACAAAAATTATCACATAAAATATCAATGCGGTACTCTCAAATTAGCCGCGAGTTAAGTTAGACTGAATTGTCAGTGCGTGAATTCTTCACAGGTTAGCATCTATGCAGCTCAAACATCTAAATCAGCCTTCACAAGAACTCTCTACCTCTTGCGAGCATCACATCAAAGAGAGCCAGCCACTCAAGCCCAATTATTTCGCTCACATAGCCCATTCCTTGGGCAACCTCAGTATTCGCGACAAAATCAGCAGTGGGTACGCACTGGCTCTTTGTGTTGCGATTGGAGGAACGACTATCGGGATGTTGGTGGGCACTCATTACTATCGCAGAACTAACAATCAAGTACACATCGATCGAGAAACTCAGCTTTTAAATAAGTTACAGGTGGCTTTACTGCGAACTAAAAATAGCCAAGAATGGCTTATTTACGGGCTAGAACAGCCCAAAATTTTTGACAACAAATACGAACAACTACAAAACAATATTTACAATTTGAAGGTGTTATTATCTGAAGTTAAGAACTCTAAATACATGGAAGACATAGAAGGCATAGAAAAATTTAAAAAAACTTGCGATTCGCTATTGTCTAATTATCTTGCTCGAATAGAAACAGTTAATAAAAAAATCATTCTATTGCCAAATAACCCCGCTAAACAACTTGTAAAACGTAAGTTGCTGTCGAATTTAGATCGAGATAAAATAGGGTTGGAACTAGATAGGGCGGTCAATGATATAGCAGAAATTATCGATCGCGCCCAAGAGCAAGAAGATGCAGGGCGGGAGGATCTGCTGCGAGCCCAGACGCTGCGGGTGCAAATAATTTTGGGTAGCATGGCACTGTCGATCATCGTTGCAGCAGTGCTGGCGGGCTTCACCAGTCGGGCGATCGCCAAACCCCTCGCCGCTGTAACTAAAATCGCTCAGCGAGTGACTAAAGAATCTAATTTTCAGTTGCAAGTACCAGTTACCAGCACCGATGAAGTAGGAGTATTAGCAGCTTCGCTGAATCAACTCATTCAGAAAGTAAATCAGTTGCTAGAAGAATTGAAATCTGAACAAGAAAGCCAGATACTTCAAAATGAGAAAATGGCAACTTTGGGGCGGATGTTAGCCGGTGTTGCTCACGAAGTTAACAACCCAATCAATTTTATCTATGCCAATATCGCTCCTGGCAGAAATTATGTTGAAGATATTTTAGACTTGCTCAAAACTTACGAAACAGAAATTCCCAACCCCCCGGCCGCAGTTATCACGAAAGGCGAAGAAATAGACATCGATTTTCTCAAAGAAGATTTGAGCAAAATATTTGACTCGATGCAACTAGGGGCGGAAAGAGCAAAAGCTATTATCTTAAGTTTGAAAGATTTTTCTCGCCTCGACGAGGCGGCCCCTCATCCCGTCGATTTGCACGCCTGCATAGACAGCAGTTTGCTGATTCTCAACAGCCGCATCAAACAGGGCATTGAAGTGGTGCGAAATTACGGGAATATTCCGACTGTGGAAGGCTATATGGGTTTGCTTTACCAGGTATTTGTGAACCTTCTCAACAATGCACTAGATGCTGTGGAAGAGAAAGCAAAAAGTGAGAAGTCTAGCTCAGTCGAGGCGAAAAAACAATCGGCTTCGGAGTCACTCCAGGAAGCACCGAGTTTTTCGCCGAGGATTGTGATTGCTACAGAATACTTGGACGACGACTCAGTGGTAGTGCGAATTTCTGATAACGGTACGGGAATAGCACCAGAGAGCCAAGAAAAAATGTTTGAAACATTCTTTACGACTAAACCGAGAGGTGTAGGTACTGGTTTGGGATTGGCAATCGGTCGCGAAATTATCGTTAAAAAACATGGGGGGACAATTAACTTTTGGTCGGAGGTGGGAACGGGGACGGAATTTTCGATCGCCCTGCCGATTAAGCATGAGAATTTAAGGCAAAATACGCTCTTACAACCTCCAATTGATCGGGAATCAAATTCCATCGGCAACGGGAACGCGCCAACCAAGTCCGAAAAGAGAGGAACTGTAAAAACTTAAAAATTATTCGTTTTAATCCCTGTTTCAAAAAAGAATGCAACTGGAAGCACGCTCCGCAATCTGATGTCAGAATTCATTACCCATCTAAAATCTAAAATCTAAAATCTAAAATCTAAAATGGTATGAGATTGCTTAATAACTGGCTGTCGCTACCCCATTAAATGAGTGACAATACCCAAATCACAACTATTTGCAGTAATCTTGAAAAACAGGAGTTGCTATAATTTAAAGTTGAGAAACAACTGTACGGAGCGAAAATTATGGGACTATTTGACCAAATTTTGAGCGCGATCGACAATCCCAACCAACAAGCAAGCCCGAATCAGTTGGGCAACATTCTCGGTGCGGTAGAGCAGTTGAGTGGCAACCAGGGCGTCAATGCGGGTACGACTCAGTTGGCGATGTCGGTTTTGGGCGGATACGTGCGATCGGCATTGCAAGACGTGCGATCGCAGTCAGGAGACGCACAAGCTCAACAACTTGTCAACCAATTTAGCGGCACAAATCCCAATCCGCAAGCGGTACAGAGTTTGTTCGGCGCAGGCCAACTGACGCAGATAGTGAACGATATCGCCCACAGAACCGGTTTAAATAACGCCACAGTGCAGGCGATGATACCTGTTTTGGTGCCGCTCATACTGAATTTGCTACAAACCGGCGGCAACGCCCAAAATCCAGCCCAGGGCGGAAATCCCGTTTTAAATACGTTTTTAGATGCAGATGGAGACGGCGACGTAGATATTACTGACGCCATGTCGATGGCAGGCCGCTTTTTGAATCAGCGCCCTTAATTTGGGATTTTGTAACCGCAGATATCAGCGGATGGACACAGATGAACGCAGATAGGATTTTATCTGCGTTCCGAAGCGTTGATCTGCCTTCATCTGCGATTACAAAAACTCCTACTTTAACCCAAACCCAAATCAGTCACAGCACCAATACTGCTAGAAGAAACCAACTTAGCGTATTTAGCCAAAACGCCCCTAGTATAGCGAGGTTTAGGAGGCTGCCAAAGAGCGCGCCGCTGCTCCAATTCTGCATCAGAAACATTGAGCTGCAACAAGCGATTGTTAGCATCAATTGTAATCGAATCACCCTCTTTTACCAGAGCAATTGTCCCGCCAACTTGCGCTTCTGGTGCAACGTGACCGACCACCATGCCGTAAGTTCCGCCAGAGAAGCGGCCGTCAGTAATTAACCCTACAGAATCGCCCAAACCGGCCCCAATAATTGCCGAAGTTGGTGCTAACATTTCGCGCATTCCCGGCCCGCCTTTGGGCCCTTCGTAGCGGATGATAATCACATCTCCGGCTTGAATTTTGCCGGCTAAAATTGCATCCAAACAATTTTCTTCAGATTCAAATACCCGCGCCGGGCCGGTAATTTGCGGTTTCTTAACGCCAGTAATTTTAGCAACGGCTCCTTCTGTTGCCAGATTTCCCCTGAGAATTGCTAAATGTCCTTGGGCGTACATCGGGTTGTTCCAAGGGCGGATGACATCTTGGTCGGTGCGGGGTTTGGCTGGAATATCTGCTAACACTTCGGCAACAGTTTGACCGGTAATTGTCAGCGCGTCTCCGTGCAGTAAACCCTTTTCTAGCAGCATTTTCATTACTTGAGGAATGCCGCCGGCTTTGTGCAAATCGGTTGCTACATATTTGCCGCTGGGTTTGAGGTCGCACAGCACGGGCACTTTCGCTCTAATAGTTTCAAAATCGTCGAGGGACAACTCCACTCCGATCGCATTGGAAATGGCCAATAAATGCAGCACAGCGTTGGTTGAACCGCCGACTGCCATGATTACCGCGATCGCATTTTCAAAGGCCTTGCGAGTCAAAATTTGGCTCGGTAACAACTGTTTGCGGACAGCTTCCACCAACACTTTTGCAGATTCGGCAGCGCTGTCAGCTTTTTCGGCATCCTCAGCAGCCATTGTCGAAGAATAAGGCAAACTCATGCCCATCACTTCAAAAGCGCTCGACATCGTATTTGCTGTGAACATTCCGCCGCAGGAACCCGCCCCCGGACAAGCATTCTGTTCCACTGCATTGAGTTCTGTTTCGTCAATTTTGCCCGCGCTGAATTGACCGACCGCTTCAAAAGCGCTGACAACGGTTAAATCCTTTCCGTTGTGGTGTCCCGGTTTGATCGTGCCACCGTAGACAAAAATAGCAGGAATGTTCATGCGGGCGATCGCAATCATCGCCCCCGGCATATTTTTATCGCAGCCGCCGACAGCCAGCACACCGTCCATACTTTGGCCGTTGCAAACAGTTTCGATGGAATCAGCAATCACATCTCTCGACACCAGAGAATATTTCATCCCTTCTGTTCCCATCGAGATCCCGTCGCTGATAGTAATCGTACCGAACATCTGTGGCATGGCGCCGGCTTCCCTTGCACCCGCAATAGCCCGCAAAGCGAGCTCGTTCAATCCCATATTGCAGGGCGTAATCGTGCTGTAGCCGTTGGCAATCCCCACAATCGGCTTAGTGAAATCGCCGTCGCCAAAACCGACTGCCCGCAGCATTGCTCGGTTGGGCGCGCGCTGCACGCCCCCAGTCACAGCTTGGCTTCTCAAATTTTCAGGCATTTTAAAATTTCCTTTGTCTGTTGACAGTTGACAGTTGACAGTTGACAGTTGACAGGTGTCAGTTGTCAACTGCCAGCTCGCCCAAAAACGAATACAAGTTTCCGATAATCGTCGTGGTGAGCCCATAATTTTAGACCAAAGTTCCGGCTCCCAGATGAATCTGTGGAGCCAATCTAAAATCTAAAATCTAAAATCGACTGACTCAGTGGCGAGCGCCGAGAGTTTTACCCTATTTTTAATTTTCTCAGAACCGTTGATCTTTGTCAGACCTTTTAGGAGGCAGTGGCACCGCAGTGCCCGGAAAGCAATGCAAAGATTCTACAGATACTACAGCGTGCAGAGTGAATACCGTAGTTATCTGGGATGATGTGGTAACACCCATCACTCTAACGTTTAAAAAAAATTGCGAGGCGAATGACATGGAGGCCGATCGAATTCTGAGGCAATATGCGGCCGGAGAAAGAAATTTTCGAGAGATTAACCTCGTCGGGGCCGACTTAAAAGGGGTAAACCTCAGCGAGGCTAACTTTACCAGAGCGAATTTCCAAGACGCAAATCTCAAAGGCGCTAACCTGACAGGAGCGAACTTGCGCGAGGTGAAATTGGCAGGGGTGGACTTGACGGAAGCCAACCTCAGCGAAGCAAATCTCATCGGTACCGATTTGAGCCGTGCCAATCTCAGCGGGGCTAACCTGATGGGAGCCAACCTGCGCGGCTCAATGGCCAGAGAAGTCAACATGACCAAGGCTAATTTGACCGAAGCTAATTTGACCGAAGCCAACTTTACCGAAGCGAATTTGTTTGCGGCCAACTTAACCGACGCTAGCATGATTCGCATTAATTTGATGAAGGCAAATTTGAGTTGGTCAACTCTCAAAGCGGTAAACCTGACAAATGCCATTCTCAGCGAGTCGCTTTTAGAAAGAGCTAACCTGAATCAGGCAATTCTTAGCGGGGCGATGCTGAGCGGGGCCAACCTGACTGGTGCTGACTTGCGCCAAGTAACGATGATTGGAGCTAATCTCACCGAAGCTAATCTGAGCAATGCTAATTTGAGAGTTGCTAATGTGAGTTGGTCAACGCTGGCAAGAGCTAATTTGAGCGGTGCTAATTTGTACCGGGCAAAGCTGTGCTGGTCTAATTTTAGCGGGGCTATTTTGGTGGAAGCGGTTTTGATTGATGCTAATCTCAATCGAACTAACTTCCGCGATGCAGATTTGAGGCGGGCAATTATGCCCGATGGCACGACTAATGATTCTTAAAATTTGACTGTTAACTGTTAACTGTTAACTGTTGACTGTTGACTAATGACTAATGACTAATGACTATCACTGAATTATTGATGTTGGGTGCGGCGGGAATTTTTGCCGGAATTCTAGCTGGATTTTTGGGTATCGGCGGCGGTACGGTGCTCGTGCCTTTGTTGGTGGCTCTCAATTACGCTCCGGTGGAAGCGGTTGCTACTAGCGGTTTGTCGATCGTGATTACAGCTATTTCTGGCAGCATCCAGAATTGGCGCATGGGCTACCTCAACTTGAGTCAAGTCGCAGGCATCGGATTTCCCGCCGTCATTACAGCACAAATCGGTGCTTATTTGGCGGGGATATTTCCGCCTTACTTGCTGTTACTTACTTTTGGGTTGTTGCTGTGGTTGAATATTTATTTGATTGAAGTTCGCAAGCACCTGACAGCTAAGAAGAAAGCGGAACTAGAACAAGGGGAACTGGGAGGACAAGCGGGACAAGGAGAAAATGCTCAATTACCAATTAACAATCACGAATTACCCCATAATTCAAATATTTTATTCCATCCAACTTTTGCTAAAATTGCCACCGGCAGTGCGGCGGGTTTATTAGCGGGTTTGTTTGGCGTAGGCGGCGGCGTAATTATGGTTCCCCTGCAAATTTTGCTGTTAGGAGAAAGCATTAAAACCGCAATTCAAACCAGCTTGGGCGTCATCGTCATCACGGCAATTTCGGCGACGGCGGGACACGCGGCGCGCGGGAATGTTTTGTGGGTTGTGGGGTTAATTCTGGGGGGTGGCGGTTTGTTGGGCGCGCAGGTGAGCACGCGGTTTTTGCCGAGATTGCCCGATCGTATTGTTAGTTTAGCTTTTCGATCGCTCTTGGCAGTGTTATCGATTTATGTTTTCTGGCAAGCTTGGCAAAAATTTAGTAACGGGTAATTGGTAATTGGTAAGGTGCGCGGCCCGGCGCACCCTACGAAAGAATGCGGGAAGATGCCCGCGCTGCACCCTAGGAAAAACGAATAAGTAAGACTAATTTGCTGATAGTTTCTTCACGGCGCGAGTCAGACGCTGCAAATAAGGCTTGACAATTTCTTGATTTTGCCTCTGCAACTCGGACACTTGCTGCTGCAAATGCTGAATCTCGGTTTGCAGCATCCCTGTGTCTATTGTGGGTCGATCGAGCAAGTCCTGCAATTGCTGGAGAGAACCTTGGATTGTATCCAAGTCTACTTCGTTCGATCGCTCCTGTAACTGAGCCGTAATAGTTTTAACTTCAGTTAACTGTTCGCCCATCAATAAAAATCGGACGTTGACATTTTCCCAATCATGCTCTCTGAGGGCGCTATTTTCCAAAATGCGGAGTTTTTGCTGCAAATCGGACAGGGTGGTGTAGAGTTCCTGAGAGTCGGCCGGAAGCGCTTGGGCTTGGCGTTCGAGGGAGGCTACAGCAGCTTGTACCTCGGCGATGACGCCGGATTCCAAGCCGAGGAGTTTCTGCCGCAAGTCGGAGACGGCGGTGTAGAGTTCCGCAGGTTCTCCAGGTAGTATCTGAACTTGCTGCGAGCGACGTTCTACTGCGGCCTGTACGTCCGTAATCGCAGAATTTGCCTTTTGTTGCATTTGTTGCTCGAAACGCTGGCGATTGGCGAGATTTATCGAGAGTGCTGCGGTTAAAGGGGCGGCAGCGTAGACAATTTGGCCCGACAATCCTGCAGCAATCGTGCCAATAGCGGAACCAGCAACAGAGGCGTATTCTACCAATTCTAGCCAGTCCGGCTGGTTCGGGGCACTTCTGGAAGCTGGGAATGATGCTTTTTCAATCTTCTGCATAGCCTTTTAGTCGTAGTCGGATAGATGGCGATACCGACATGATAAAAGCGATCGGCAAATAAATCAGGCCTATTTGTCAAAATTTCCTGATTGTGGTATTTTCATTGACCGAAAGCATCCAGGATACAAGCCGCCGGATTCATCCGTCCAGAAATAAAAAACCTGTATCCGATGAAACTTGCCCCCAGAATTTATCCGTGGGGTCAATGCTTCAATCCTTTAATCTAAAATCTAAAATCTAAAATCGATTGACCTCCTGCCGAATACGTTCTGCGTTTAAAACGCTCAGTCTCAGGTAAAATTCAGGATTAAGTCGATCGCTCAAAACAGTTAACCAATAACCGTTAACCGCCATCTGTCAGGAGTATACAGAAAATGGGTCTTAAGATTATTGAAAGCTACGATAGCAGTTTTGTCCTCGAACCAGAGGCTAAAACTGCACTGTTCGGTTTATTAACCGGTGAAAGCTTTGTCAAACAAATAGCGCTACAATTGCAATGCTCGCGCATTGAGTTTGCCGAGTTACTTTTTCAGCCAGTCCCTTACAGCAGCGAGACGCCGAAGGGAATGCCTGCTGAATTTGAAAAGTATCATGAATCGAGCGATTTTGCGATCGTCAACGTCCCCCCTAATTTCATGTTCCAAGCCAAAATATTTAAACCCAGCCGCCTCTGTGCAATTTATCGAGTGTTCAAGAGTTAAGTAAAGGCTGGTTAATCTGTGGTTTAATCTTAGATCTAAAATCTAAAATCTAAAATCGGATGACAGAAGACATTCAATCTCTCGCCAGCTTAGAATTCATTCCATACATAGACTCTGAGGGGAAATTGCCCGATTTTGTCCAGGGAAAAATCGGCGTTTACGCGATTTTTGACAGCGAGAAAGTCCTGCAATTTGTCGGCTATTCTCGCGACATTTACCTCAGCCTCAAACAGCATTTGGTACGCCAGACCCAATATTGCTACTGGCTGAAAGTTCAAACTATTGACAAGCCCAGCCGCACAATTCTAGAAAGCATTAGAGAAAGTTGGATTGCCGAAAACGGTTCCCAACCCCAGGGTAACGGTGCCGATGCTGCCAAGTGGAACGATCCCATCGACACCAAAACTGTAATGACTGCCCAAGAAACGGCCAATTATGAAGGTATATTCGCCGATGAAATTGCCAAAGATAAATTGTTGAAAAATGTCGCGCGGCGGGTGGAAAATGAAATTTTCGCGCTGCTGAAAGATCGGGGCGTAACTGAAGAAATCCGGTTTAATCCTAAGCTGAAAACTAGCGGATTGCTGGATTTAAAGTAAATACAAACTCAGGACTTTAGTCCTTATTACGCACCTGTTTGTAGTAAGGAGTTTAGTCCTCTCTTTCAGGGCTAAACTCCTTACTGCGAACTTATAATATTTAAAATATTTTAACATTTAATATCGTTTCCGGTTGCATCGGTATTGTTCAAATTTCCAAACAGTCAACAGTCAACAGTCAACAGTCAACAGTCAACAGTCATTCCGGTGCAACCGGAATTGATTTAACAGATATCGGAATCTGCAAAATTAACTCGGTTCCTCGGCCCGGAGCAGAAGTACAACTGATTTGACCTCGATGTTTTTCCACTACAATATCGTGACTGATGGCCAACCCTAATCCAGTACCGCGACCTACAGGTTTCGTAGTAAAAAATGGGTCAAATATCTGGTGGCGCACTTCCTCACTCATCCCACAACCGTTATCGGCAATGTGAATAACAACGGATTTATAGTTTTGAGTGGCTAATATTGAATCTTGATTGTGCAGCGCAGCTTCTGAGTCAAAACCTACTGAAGTGCTGATGGTAATTTTTCGGGGAGACGATTGATTTTCCAGGGCATCAATAGCATTAGTTAGCAGGTTCATGAACACTTGATTTAACTCACTCGCATAACAGGTGACTCTTGGCAGTTGGCTGTAGTTTTTAATGACCTCTATCTCACCAGCTTTGTTTGCTCCCTTCAGCCGATGTTGCAAAATAACTAAAGTATTGTCAATGCCTTCATGAATATCCACTGGCTTGTACTTTTGTTCGCCAAGGCGGGAGAAGTTCCGCAAAGACATTACAATTTCGCTAATCCGAGAAGCACCCTCTGTCATCGAATTCAGCAGTTTTGGATAATCCTCTGCGATGAATTCCGGTTGAATCTCATCCAATTCGCCGATAATTTCTGCAACGGGGTGCGGATAGTAATGTCGGTACAATTCGACGAGGCGAAGCAAATCTCGTGCATACTCCGCCGCTAGAGCAATATTGCCGTAGATAAAGCTGACGGGATTGTTGATTTCGTGAGCAATTCCTGCAGCTAGCTGACCTAAAGAAGCCATTTTTTCCTTCTGTATTAACTGAGCTTGAGTTTTCTTTAGTTCAGTTACGCTTTGTTCGAGTTGCTGGGCGTAGGATTGTGTTTGCTGGAACAACTGGCGCTGCGCGAGTTGATTTGAGACGCGAGCGAGAACTTCTTGTTCGTGAAACGGTTTTGTGATATAATCTATACCACCAACTTCAAAGGCTTTGACTTTATCTAATACTTCATTCAAAGCACTGATAAAAATAACCGGAATGTCCTTGGTTTTGGGAGAAGCTTTCAATGCTTGGCAGACTTTGTAGCCGTCCATACCGGGCATCATGATGTCGAGCAAAATCAAGTCAGGAGGAGTTAACTCGATCGACCGCAGCGCTAGTTTGCCGTCGGGGGCGGTGCGTGTTTTGTACCCTTGCTGCGAGAGTATTTGAGCTAAAAGTTGCAAATTAGCCGGAATATCATCAACAATTAAAATATTCCCTTTTATGACGGGAGTTGGTTCGTAATTCATATCTAGTTCGGTAAAATAACCTTTATATAGCAATCCTTGCAGGAGTCGTAAATTTTTGACCCCACCCCAACCCTCCCCTTATCAAGGGGAGGGAGTAAGAAATTCACAAATGATTTAGGATGGCTATAGGTTTGTAGTGAGTACGATCGCCCGATCGCGTTTTATGAGGACGATCGTACTCATTACAAACCTATCTCATATCCTGATTATTTTGGTTCGGGATGGATGAGGGCTAGTATTTGATTGAACTGAAACTCGTTAGCCAAGGCGGCTAGAGCGCTAGCTAAAGCGTCATTACGATCGCGAATTTGCTCAATGTGGATCAGAATTAACTCTAAATCGCACTCTATTGTGGCTTTCTCTAAAGCTGCCAGCCAATCTGCGGGTAAAGCTGCCAGACTCTCTGGAGTCGGAGCCTCAATTTGAGTTGAATCGGGAACACTCTCCGGTTCACCGTAAATGTAACGCACTCCCAGATGTTTGTGCAGGGTGGCAAAAATTTCTGTATCTCGAAAGGGTTTGTGGATAAAGTCATCGCAATCATCTGATACAGTAACGGTTTGCGTTTCCTCGGCGTTACTGGCACTCACGGCAATAATTGCCGTAGCATGACCTTTAACGGTGGCTTTAATGCGTTTGGTCGCTTCATGTCCATCCATCACGGGCATCCACATATCCATAAAAATTAAGTGTGGCTCAAAACTCGACCACATTTCAATAGCTTCCATGCCGTTGCTGGCTTCTTCGAGTTCAAAGTCAAAGACAGCGAGGAGTTTAATCAGCAATTGGCGGTTGTCTAATTGATCGTCCACAATCAAAATACGATAGCGTGGCTGGTTGCGTTCCAGGGCTATCACCCGACGCGGTGGCTGTACGGGTTGAGTCGCCGGGGCATCAACGGCGCTGATGGGAATATCAAACGCGAAGGTGGTGCCGCGTCCTACTTCACTGCGTACGGTAATCAGGCCGCCCATCAGCTTGATAAACTGTTGGCTGATAGCGAGTCCCAAGCCTGTTCCTTGCTGAGATTTGGTTCCTGTTTTGGTTTGCACAAAGGCTTGAAAAAGCTGATCTAACTCATCAGCAGCTATGCCGGAACCCGTGTCTTCTATTTCAAAATGTAATTGGTAATTACTGATTGGCACTTGCTGATTTTCACCGTCTATAAATGCACTTACTCTTAACCTAATTACTCCGTATTTCGTAAATTTAATGGCGTTAGAAAGCAGATTAATTAAAACTTGACGTAACTTCATTTGATCTGTTTGCACGTATTCGGGAGTTTCGCTAGAGCAGTCAAATATTAACTGCAATTGTTGCTCCCTTGCCTGGAGTTGAAACATCTCTTCCAAATCGTTCAGCAGGCTGCTTAATTTAAAATCAGTTGGGTTGATTGTAATGCGCCCCGCCTCTATTTTTGCTAAATCTAATATTTGATTGATCAGAGCTAGCAAGTGCTCTCCGCTGCGGTTGATGATGCGGATATTTTCCTGTTGTTCGCGAGTCAGGTTGGTAGAGCGCTGCATCAATTGGGAGAATCCCAGAATTGCGTTTAGCGGGGTGCGGAGTTCGTGGCTCATATTTGCTAAGAAAGTGCTTTTGGCAAGGTTGGCAGCTTCTGCGGCCCAGGCGGCTTGTTGGAGCTGTACTGCTTGCTGTTGAGTGGCTTCTAGCAATTGAGCTTGTTGTAAGGCGACTCCCAATTGAGTGCTAATTTGCAGCCCAATATTGATTTCTGCTTCGCGCCAAGTGCGGGAGCCAGAATTTTGATAGCTGGCGAGCAAACCCCAAAGTTGACTGCCACAAAATATGGGAAAAATAACGTATGCTCTAGCTTGAAATTGTTTTAAAAGTTCTAGGTAACAAGGACTTAAACCAGCGCTGTATATGTCTTCAATTATGCGGTAAGGAACGCCTCTAGCATACATACCGCCTTGATTTTTTTGTAGATAGGTATCTAGCACTGGTGTACCGCCGGCTTGCATAGTTTTGACGGTACAGCGAGAGTCTTCGACGAGAGTGTTTGGCACATTAAAATCGTCGGCTTGTGGGATCAGAGACTTCCAGCCGGCAGCCATTGACTCGGCAACAAATTCCCCACTCCAATCAGGATTAAAGCGATAGATACCGACACGATCGCATTTTAGGGTTTGTCGCAGTTCAGAGGTTGTGGTTTTGAATATTGTGTCAATATCTAAGGATTGACGGATGCGATCGATCGATCGGGCGATGGCTTGTTCTCCCTGGGCGCTTTCTCGCAAAGCGGACTCGGCTTGTTTGCGATCGCTAATATCCAAGACAGTGCCGAACAAACGGATCAACTGCCCTTTTTCATCATAAACAGGTTTCCCTCGGACTTCAATGTAACTAAGCGAGCCATCTCTTCGGATCAGCCGCAGATCAATTTCAAAGCTTTGCCCCGACATAGCTTGATCGCGCACCATTGTCAGATAGCGCGATCGATCTTCTGGATGAAAACGCTCGATTAATTGTTCGGTTGGCAGCGGTTTTTGAGTTGGATCGAGCTCATAAATGCGATAGAGTTCTTCACTCCAAGTGGTTTTTGCTGTGGCGATATCGTATTCCCAACTGCCAATACGGGCAATTTTTTGGGCTTCCAGCAGTCGGGCTTCGGCAAACTGGCGATCGCTAATGTCGCGCGCTACCCAAACCGCAGAGCTATCCGACAGCGGCGAAATTTTAGCAGCAAACCAAACTTCTTGGTTATTAATCCGCAGACTGTAATCAAAACTAATAGTTTGTTGGGTTTCCAATGCCTGTCGAACTTGAGCGAAATAAATCTCCTCGCTGGCCTCCTGAAAAAATTGTTCGATGATGGAGTCGATCTGATTCGTATGATAGTTGTATTGAAAAATTCCCTTAGTTGGTATAATTTGGATGGTTTCTTCTTGAAGATCAAAAATCAATACACTATCTGTAATCGACTCAAATATTTTCACAAATTGCTCAGTCGAAGTGTAAAGTTTTTGTTCAAGCAATTTGCGATCGGCAATTTCATATTGTAATAGTTCGTTAGCACCAGCTAAGGCGTAGCTACGTTCTGCCACTTCGGTTTCTAAAGTGCGATTGTAGTCAGTTAATATTTTTTCAGATTGTTTGCGCTGTGCGATGTTATAAAAAGCATTGATGGCATAAATAATGTTTCCGCCTTCGTCAAAAATTGGTGTGGCGCGCACCTCAAAAGGAATAAATTTCCCATCTCGATGAAGTTCTACATCTTCAAGGAATACTGTTTGGCCACGCAGTGCTCGGAATGCGGGCAGCTCTTCAGTGGGATAAAGCTGGTTTTGGCGGTAGATTTGATAAACTTCTACTGCTTCTTCTAAAGTCGAATCCGGAATAGTTTCTACGCCGAGCCAATGCTTGGCAGTTTGGTTCAAGTACACGACTTTACCGGAGGTATCGTGGATAGATACTCCCGTAGGTATGGCTTCGAGAAATTGCTTGAGTTGGCTCTCTCTTTGCGCTAAAGCTTCATTTAAAGATTTTTGGTCTGCAAAAGCCTGTTGCAGTTGCGCTGCCATAAAATTGAAGGAATTGGCGAGTTCTCCGACTTCATCCAAGCGTTTATTTTCTAAAGGTTGATCCCATTTTCCTTTGGCAACATTTTTGGCGGCGGTATTCAAACGCATAATTGGCTTTGTTACCCAACGGGAAGTCAACAATCCGATCGCGATCGCCAGCGGCAGTGTACCGATCAATAACCACAATGTATTGCGCGTATTTGCTTGAATTGGAGCCATGAAATCAGACTCTGGCACCACCACCACAATCAACCAATCCAAGCCACGGAAATCTCGATAGGGAGTGACGCGGACAAACTGCCTATCGCCCTTGCTAGCCAAGGTAAATCGCTGGGTTGTTTGCAAAGTGCGGAGGTTGCCAAATCGGTTGGCGAGTTGTCTAGCAATATCTCGCGTTTGGGCATTCTTACTGTTGATGGCTAGCAATGGCGTCGGTGGCTTTTTTGTTGGCGTCACCAAGGGCGTTTCTAGTGTGGATGTGGCAATCAGATTGCCCGATCGATCCATAATAAAAGTTTGTCCTGAAGCCGAGAATTGCAGCCTAGCCAGAAAGGTATTGATTGCCGAGAGTCCATTATTATCTGTGAGGCGATCGCTAATTCGCTCTCCTACTTGTTCGATTAGCTGATGCGCTACATCTTCGACTGATTCCTGACTACTTTTGAAAGAAAGATAGCCCACTAGCCCAACTACACTTAGCGTTTGCAAAACTAACGGAACAATCAGAACCGTTCGCAGCGGCAGCTTGCTGAAAAATTTGGCGGTTAGGCGGTTGAGCGGATAAATGGGCATGGGTGTGAACCAATTGCGCTGATAATCGTATTTTAACTGCTGGAGCGTGCCTTTCCCGGCAATTGGCGCGCCCTAAAAAATGTGAATTTTTCCGCCCGTTTCAATATAGGCAACTACCAGCGAAGATTGGACCCTGCTGTCAAAATTTGCTTCTGTCAGTTCTGTTTTTAGCTGTTGGGAATTTGATTCAGTTTTACTTGCAAAAATTGTGATAAATTTTCTAATTGCTTTGTGTTTGTCGGCAATCCTGTTATTAATGAAAAGCCAGCGGGGGCGGGTTTATGAGTTTGTAGATTATGGGCGATTATTATTGGTGAACCCGCCCCTACAAGATTTAACATCATACAAATCCGAATCAAACGGAAGTGATATTATTTGTGGGTTCATCGAACCCGATCGCCCTAATGCCCATTTGTTAACTTGCCTAAAACGGTGGCGAAGAGAACGGGTTCGATCGGCTTTGTTAAGTGTTCGTTGTAACCAGAGGCGATCGCCCGATCGCGGTCTTCTTCGCTAGCATAAGCTGTCAGCGCCACGGCCGGCAAGCGCTTGATTTTGTCGGATGCGGACGATCGCACTTTGCGGATCAGCGAGTAGCCGTCCTCAACGGGCATACCGATATCACTAACTAAAATATCCGGCGGCGACTGCTGTAAAATGTCGATCGCCTCTGCAGCCGTTGCAGCAGCAATCGCAGTCGCCCCGCACTGTTGGAGGGCAACCATCAAAAACTCGCGGTTGTCGGGTTCGTCGTCAACTACCAACACCTTTAAACCAGCCAAAATACCCGGAGGCGTTGGATTGGATTTCCTTTCCCCTCTCAACTGCGGCTGCTTACTCCGACGCTGTTTGAGAGGCAGTGTCACCGTAAATGTCGCACCCTGGTCTTTACCGGGACTTTCCGCAGTCACAGTGCCCCCGTGGAGTTGCACCAAGTGCTCGACGATCGCCAATCCCAGTCCCAAACCGCTCTCAGCCTTAGTTTTCGAGGCGTCTGCTTGTCGGAAGCGATCGAACACGTAGGGCAGAAAATCAGCAGAAATGCCCTTTCCGGTATCGCTGACAGTAATTTGCACGTAATTGGGTGATGAAGAATCGCTAACAGCCACCGCAGACAAGCGCAGTTGCACAGTTCCCCCCGAAGGCGTAAACTTCACGGCGTTAGTCAGCAAATTCCACACTACCTGCTGCAACCTCGGGGCGTCGCCCCACATCAAGCCGACTGCGGGGTCAAGTTCTAACGAAATGGTGACAGACTTGGTTTCGGCTGCCAAACGAACTAAATTATGAGCCGCCTCGATCGTCCTTACCATGTAAAACCAGCCGGGTTTCAGAACCAGCTTGCCTTGAATAATCCGGGAAACATCCAGCAAATCTTCCACTAGCTGGATCTGCACCTTCGACTGACGCTCAATGGCTTCCAAACCCGAGGCTAATTTATCTTCGTTGTAGGGATGGGCGCGCAGGATCTGTGCCCACCCCTGAATCACATTTATAGGCGTTCGCAATTCGTGGGAAAGAGAGTCTAGAAACTCGTCTTTCCGGCGGCTGATCGCTTCTGCTTCCGCCCGCGCGGCTTGTTCGCGATCGAGCAACTGAGCGCGTTGGGCCTCGACTTGCTTGCGATCGCTGATGTCGGCGAGGATCGACATACAGTTGATATTGCCGTTGCTGTCGCGGACTGGAGTTGCCCACCAACTGATGTCGATCAAGCTGCCGTCTTTCTTTTGGCGGTGGGTTTCCATGCCGACGATCGCGTTTCCTGCGCGAATTTTTTTCAAATTAGCCGTAAATTCCTGCCGCTTGTCTGCGGGAACGCAGGGCACAAATTGACCTACCGCTTCTGATTCATGCCAGCCAAAAATCCTCTCGGCGGCTGGGTTCCACATTTTCACAGTGCCGTCGTCGCAGTCCAAAAGGGTAATTGCTAGGGGACAAGCCTGAATCAAGGCTTCTAAAGTTTGATGGATGTGCGATCGCGCCTCTTCTGCTTGTTTGCGATCGGTGATATCGACGTTCACCCCGATCATCCGCAAAGGCAAACCCCCATCGTCCTGAAACACCTTAGCCCTGCAAGCAATCCAGCCCACGCTTTTGTCCGGGCGGCAAATGCGAAACTCTATGTTTAATTCCTCCCCGGACATCGCCCCAGCCTTTACCTGCTTTTGAGTAACAGCGCGATCGTCTGGATGCAACATTTCCACCCAACTTTGATAGCTGTCGATACCACCGGCCGGCAGCCCGTACAAAGCCTCTAACTCCCGTGTACACGCGATATCCCCGGTTTCGATGTTCCATTCAAAAGTTCCGATTTTGCCTGCTTGCTGAGCGATTTGCAGCCGTTCTTGATTGTGTTTGAGTTCTGCTTCCACCCGCGATATCTCGGTCAAGTCGATGTAGAATGCGACGATCGTCTCTGGTTCGCGATCGTCCGGGGACAGAGTGGTTCCGCCCATCAGAACCGGCACGCGGCTGCCATCTTTGCGGATGTACTCTTTCTTGAAAGGAGTTGCCACTCCCTGATCCCGCAGTTCTTGGGCCGCCAGGGCGTCGAGGTGCAGGTATTCGGGGGGGGTCATCCTGTCCCACCGCATTTTACCCGAGAGCAAGTCTGAGCGGGTGTAGCCGACCATGTTGAGCAGGGATTGGTTGGCGTAGGCGATGCGGCCGCTAAAATCGCCGATCGCAACTCCGAAAATATTTGACTCAAACAGCCGCCGGAATATGGCTTCGCTTTGCTGCATTACCCGTTTTGCTTGGTTGCGATCGGTAATTTCGGCAATCACGGTGCTGACTCCCAGCAGCGTTCCTGATTCATCGCTCACTGGGTAAAAGCTGATTTGCCAATCCCGCAAAACTCCCGGCTGTTGCTTGGTTTCGGCCTTAACTTCCAAGTCGAGCACGGGGGTTTGCGTCGCCAGCACTTGGCGGTAAATCCGCTCTACCATATCGGCCATTTCGGGAATTACTTCTCTAACGGTGCGCCCGATGTGCTCTGCGATCGATCGGCCGTTGATCGCAGCGAGGCATTCGTTCAGGCGGATGTAGCGCAAATTGGTATCGAGAAAGCACAGCCCGACTGGTGTAGTCTTGTAAACTAAGTCGAGTTCTGCTAGTTGGCGGCGAATGCGTATTTCGTTTTCTCGAAGTTGATTTTGGGCTTGTTTGCGATCGGTGATATCGAGTACGAAGAATGCTCCTTTGTCTGTGCATCCTTGGAAGTTTCCGCCGCCGACTAAAACGGGGAAGCGCGTGCCGTCTTTGCGGAGATATTCTTTTTCAAAAGGCGCGCAACTTCCTGATGCTTGGACTTGCGCGAGGGCGATGCGATCGAGTTCTTGATATTCCGGCGCGGTGAGTTCGAGCCAGCGGATCTGTCCCGAAACTAAGTCTTCCCTCGTATATCCGATCATTTCCAGCAAGGCGTCGTTAGCGTCCGTAACTTCGCCGCTGGCATCCCAGAAACCGATGCCGATCATGTTAGATTCTACCACGCTGCGGAAGCGCATTTCGCTTTCCCGCAAAGCTAATTCGGTTTGTTTTTCTGCGGTAATATCTGTGATAATTAGGCCTACTCCGATTATTTCTGCCCTTTCATTTTTTACTGGGTAGTAGTTGGCGAGCCAGTAGCCGAAATATCCCGGTTTTCCATCAGGTTCGCCGCTCATTTCTAAGTTTAAAACAGGCTGACCGGTTGCTAAAACTTGCTGAATTATCGGCGCAAATTTGGCTGCATGTTCTGGCAACAATTGCCGGAAGTCTTGGCCGAGATGCTGTTCTATCGGCAAACCGTTGAGTTCTGCTAAAACTTGATTTATACGGATGAAGCGCATTTCGCGATCCATAAAGCAAATCGCTAGGGGAGATGCTTCTAATAGCGAGTCAATTAAGGCGAAGGATTGCGATGTTTTAGATAGTGCTTCTTGCGCTTCTGTGTAAAGTCGGGCGTTGTCTAGGGCGATCGCCACGCGGTATGCTAAATCTTCTAGCATTGCCATGTCTTCTGCACTGTAGCGGCGGCCCAACTTCTGCGTAAAGCAAGTGATGGAACCCATTACCCGCCCGCGAGCCCTCAGCGGTACGCAAGCGTGAGATCCGATATTGAGCGATTGCAATATTTCCAATTCTGCTGCATTTTCGGCTCCTGCTGCTAAAATCTCCTCATCCACTTCGGCAATTAGTTCGGATTTTCCGCTGCTGATTACCAGCGGATAGCCGTTAACAGCATTTTCGGCGCTCAAACTTCGGATGCTCAAGTTATTAATAGTCTCAACCGTTGAGGGTTCTGCGTGAGCCACAGCGACTAGACGCACTTTTGAGTCGGTTTCGGTCAAATGAATGCAGCACCCATCAGCGATCGAATTTACGGCTAATTCTGCTACCTTTTGCAGCACCGTTTCCCCGTCAAACGCATCAGCCAGCATTTTGCTGACTTCTGCTAAAAATGCCGAGCGCTGCTGTTCTATTTCCGCTTTTTCCCTCGCTGTTTGCTCGATTGTTAACTGCAATCTTTGAGTTTCGGCAAGTTTTATTTCTGTGATATCGCGGGCGACAATTAAGGCTGATTCTGGTACGCCATTTTTGTCAAATTCTGGAACTACGCGGGATTGATAACTTCGGATGCCGTTGATTGAGAAGGCCTGAAATTCGACAATTTCTTCTCGACCTGTTTCTAACACTTTGTGCAGGGTTTCATCCCACATCTGGCACAGTTCCGGCGGCATTCCTATTTCTTGACTGGTTTTACCCAAAAAGAATGAAAGCGGTTTTCCTTGGGTTCTTTCAACTGCTTGATTGACATAAATATAACGCAGATCTTTGTCAGTGCGGATAATTACATCTGGCGTATTTTCTAGCAGCGTTCTCAGTTGCTGTTCGCTGCTTGCCAAAGCTGCTTGCGCTTGTTGTCTTTCCGTGACATCTCTCACCGTGCCCACGTATCCGATGAGTTCGCCGGAGTCGGAGAACATCGGCGAGGAACAAACGTTAATCCAGCGCACAATCCCCTGTGGTGTTTGCAGGCGATACTCGATCGCATAATCCCCACCTTTCCGAGTATAATTCAGCCATCGGGCCAATACGCGATCGCAATCTTCCGGGTGAATGCAATTCTCCCAACCGTCTCCTAAAAGTTCTGTCAAACTTAAGCCGCAAATAGCCTGACAGCGAGGGTTTCCATAGGTGTAGCGCCCCTCAAAATCTGCCATAAAAATGCCGACAGGCGAACAGGAACTTAAACAGCGAAATCGTTCTTCTTGAGCTTGCAGCGCTTCTTTAGCTACTGTTAGTTCTGCTGTGCGTTCTTTAACACGACTTTCTAGCTTAGTGTAGGATAAAGCCAGGGCTATTTCTGCTTCTTTGCGGTCAGTAATATCGATCCCCGTTCCTATCACATATTCTACCAAACCCTCGCCATCTGTCGTCACAGTATTCGACCAAGAAATTAAGCGCTTCTCGCCGTTTTTACTGCGCCAATAGTTTTGATATTCGCTGTTATAATTTTCGACTTTTAGCTGGGTAAAAACTGTTTTAACCGGCTCTATTTCTTCGGGAATTAAGAATAAATCCCAAACATATTTATTGATTACTTCTGCTGCCGAGTATCCTGTACTTTTTTCGCAAGCTTGGTTAAACCGGACAATCCGGCCTTGGCTGTCGAGAACTACAATCAAGCAAGCCGTCGTCTCAATGACTTTGGAAATAATCTTACGTTCTATTTCTTGTTCTTGTTCTACGGACTTTAAGCCAGCATACCAAGCGCTAACCATTGCAGTGGCCAAAAGTAAGATTACAGGAGCTGCCTGGTATGAAAACAGTAACAGAGTTGTCAGCAGTAAAGCGGTGCCGGCACTCAATGTAGCAATTTTGTAAGATGTAATGGGTGAGGTCAAGACCTGAAACCGACTCATTTTTATTGACCTGTAGCGATGGCGCGATCGCACTATTGCTGATGTCGATGAAACAACCTGGTTAAAACTTAGTTAAAACTAAGTATTTATTTTTTCTATACAAAACCACATTTGTCGGCTCTGTGCCATCTTCCCAGAGACAGATTGGCATGGGGATTTCTGCTGAATCAACTGCTATCATAGATCAAGGGACAAATTAGATTATCTAATTTCTGGGAGCAATAAGCGAGTGAATCACAAGCTGGCAAAAATTATCGGGTTATTTTTCGCAGCCGCCACCCTCTTTGGATTCGTCGGTTACGCGCTGCAAAATCCCAACTTCGCCAGCAACTCAGCGATATCGATCGGCTTCCCCAATCTTACCACCCTGGCCGCCGGGGCGATCGACAACAAACGAGCTCAAATCTATCTCAACGGAACTTGGCAATTTGTCCCCGCAGTTGGCAACCCCCAAACCCCCCCCGTCTCCCCAAATTGGGGTTCCATCTCGGTGCCGGGAGACTGGCAAAAAGAAAACAACGAATCCGTACCCGGAATCATCACTCGCGGCATCGGCAAAGATTGGGAAAACTTCAACAGTAAACAACTATCAAAAGCTTGGTATCAGAGAAATATAGACATTCCCGGCGACTGGACAAACCGCCGAATTTTTCTCGACTTAGCCAGAGTCAGCACCGATGCAGTCATCTTTGTCAACGGCATTAACTGCGGTCAAATCCCCTGGCCCTACGGCACTATTGAAATTACCAAAGCAGCCAAACCAGGTCAAAACACCCTATCTATTTTAGTGGTGGCAGTATCCGATGAAAAGGAAAAAGCCGTCATCATGGGCCCCACAGAAATCTACACAGAAAAATCCAACTTGCAATCGCGGGGAATCATCGGCGAAGTAAGGCTTCTGAGCCTTCCCCCAGGCCCGCTAATTAGCGACGTATTCGTCCAAACTTCTACCAGAAAAAAGCAAGTTAAATTAGATGTAGAACTCAAAGACGTTGCCCAAAGCGGTCAAGTTAAATTAATCGCGGAAATGCTCGACGAAAAAGGCAAAGTACAACAAAAATTCACCGCAACTGCCAAGGTTCAAGCTAAACCAATTCAAACCGTCCAAGTTCAGTGGAATTGGCCAAATCCCCGTCTTTGGGATGTCGGGAAACCAAACCTTTACACCCTGCAATTAGAAGTAAAAGGCAGCGGCATAGACACGCAATACCACCAACCTTTTGGCTTCCGCGAATTTTGGATAGAAGGGCGCCAATTTTTCTTAAATGGAACTGAATTTCGGCTGCGACCAATCTTGCACTCGGATACTTGGCAAGGCGGGACATTAGAAGTGGCGGATAGCCTAATTGATGGCTACGTAAAAGCAGGTTTTAACATAACAGAAATGTGGCCTTGGAATCACGACGAACGGGGTAGATGGCACTTCCGAGAGTTATTTTCCGAAAGAGCAGACCTCAAAGGTTTTCCCATTATGGCTCCCGCTTTAGACATTAGTCCTATCGCTTGGAACGGCAAGTGGAAGAACCCCCTGTGGAAAAACCGCTGGAAAGACCGAATGGTGACAGAAATGCGCCGCTACCGCAATCATCCATCAATATTAATGTGGGCGACAAGTCCTAATTTTTTCGGCAACGCTGACGACCTAAATCCCCGTCGCATCGGCAAAAGCAAAGTAGAAGGAACTCTCAGTCCCTCGGACAACCAGCGTTTGCGGGTCAACACTCCGCTAGGAAATGACGCTATAGCTGCGATAAAATCGGCTGACCAAACCAGACCTGTGATGGTACACCAAGGCGCAAACTTCGGTGATGTTTATGCGCTGAATTCTTATTTAAATCTGATTCCCTTGCAAGAACGAGAAGAGTGGATTTCTGAGTGGAGCAAAACCGGGGAAAGGCCCTACATGGCAGTCGAGTTTGGGACTCCTCTGCACGCA
The DNA here is from genome assembly GCF_036702355.1 of Microcoleus sp. D3_18_C4. Classification (NCBI taxonomy): domain Bacteria; kingdom Bacillati; phylum Cyanobacteriota; class Cyanophyceae; order Oscillatoriales; family Microcoleaceae; genus Microcoleus; species Microcoleus sp. D3_18_C4. Next base: position 50,026 of record NZ_JAUBTF010000008.1, on the reverse strand, counting down.
ACGATGATGCGGGCCCGCAAAGGTTTTGGTCAGGCAATTCTCAGCGAACCTTGGATGACTGAGTTTACGGCAATTTATTTTGGCAAGCAGGCTTACGAGTTGGAAACATCCGCTTATAAATCTAAAATTCGCGAGCAATTTGTCAAGGGTCAGGAGTATCAAAGCTGGCATTTTCAAAAAGAGTTGGATTTTGCACCCGCTTTTCAAAAGTTGCAGCATTTATTCAGTACAAATACTTGGCGGAGTTGGCGGACTTTTGGAATGTCTGGGGGGATGATTCCTTGGAATGACGGACATGGTTGGGAAGTTTCCGAAGCTGGCCGAAAAAAGGTAGATATTGGGGCATTTCAACCGGGTGGCAGGGGAGTTTATTTGAAGCAAGTCTCGAATAATCTTTTGAATTATTTGCAGCCCGAAGCTTACACTGTTCATCCTGGGGGCGAGGCAATTATGAAGAATAATAGCTCGACTTTGGCTTGGATTGCTGGTGCTAGCCCGGTTTTTACTGCGAAAGATCACAATTTGTTCGTGGGCGGAAAACTGGCAAAGCAAGTAGTGTTAATTAACGATACGCGGGCCGCGCAAGAATTTTCGTTTAAGTGGCGAGTTTTGGTGGGGGGCAAAGAAGTAAAAAAAGGCGAGCAAAAAGGGAGAATTGAGTCGGCAGGCACGCTGTTTTTCCCAATAGACGTAAATTTGCCAAATACCATTTCGAGGAAGGCTGACGGCGAAATTCGCTTGACTGCACTGGTGGGCGATCGATCGCATTCTGATACATTTGCTTTCCGCGTTTTTCCCAAGCAAGCCAAAAGCAAGGATACGCTGACAATCTTCGATCCAGCGGGCCAAACATCGGCTATGTTAAAACAGTTAGGTTATCAGCTTGTACCGTGGAATGGTTCGCAAGTTTCATCGCTATTAATTATCGGTAAGGAAGCGTTTTCTAGCGGGGACAAATTGCCGGGAAGTTTAGAAAGTTTTGTCCGAAACGGCGGCAAAGCAATTGTGTTTCCTCAGCGCCGGGACTGGCTGCAAAATAAGGGTTTCCGGGTTGCTGCCCACGTCAGTCGCCGCGCTTATCCAGTTGACAGCAACCACCCGGCAATTAGCGGTTTAGACAGTGAAGATTTGCGGGATTGGGCGGGGGAAAGCACGTTGGTTGAAGCTTATCCAAATACAATCCAAACTGGCCCTAATTTGAGTCCGGCAAATAAACCTTGGTACGGCTGGCGTTGGGGAAATCGTGGCGGTGTCAGTAGCGCTTCAATTGAGAAACCGCACCGCAGCAGTTGGCGCCCAATTTTGGAATCTGAGTTTGATTTAGCTTATTCGCCGCTGATGGAATTGGATTACGGAAAAGGGCGGCTGATTTTAAACGAGTTGGATTTGGAAGACCATTATTCTGTAGATGCTGGGGCGGCGCAGTTAGTGCAACAAATTGTGAGTTATGGGATAAATTCTCCAGTGGTTGGAAAGCCGGATCAAGTGGTTTTAATTGGGGGAGATGAGGATGCCCAAAAATTGGACAGTTTGGGGGTAATTTATCAGCGCGCTAGTTCGCTTTCTAATGATGTTGGTTTGGTCATTGTGGGGAGAGAAGCGAATCTGAAAGATGCAGATTTGCGCGGTTATTTGAATGCTGGCGGAAAGGCGTTTTTCTTGCCGCGTCAAGTGCCTGCTGCGGGTTTGGGCGTGGGTTTGCAGCAAGCGCAGGATTTTGGGGGTTCGCTGGCGGTTCCGAGTTGGGATGAGGTGAAGGGGGTTAGTGCTTCAGATTTGCGATCGCGCTCTTTTTATGATACTTGGTTGATTAAGTCTGGGGGAGAAATCGGCGCTGACGGTTTGTTAAGTCGGGTAAAAGTTGGCAAGGGTGTGGCGATTTTCTCTCAGATTGAACCGGACAGTTTGAATGCTGATACTAAGACTTATTTGCGTTTTACTCGCTGGCGGCAAACCCGGGCAAATGCTCAGATTTTGGCTAATTTAGGGGCGAGTTTTAAGGCGGATGGGTCTGTGTTTAACGGTTCGAGTCGGGAGTTTTATCACTGGGATTACAGAACGGATTTTGAGAAAGGGGACGATCCTTATCGGTATTATCGATGGTAGGATTTTTTAACCGCAGAGGGCACAGAGGACGCAGAGGAAGAGAAGAGAGATGAATAATTTAGTCCGGGACGCATTTAGATCGAAGAAACCGGGTTTTTTACTAAATCTGTGGTTTGCAACGAAGTATTTTCGTAAAAAAACCCGGTTTCTGGAGTCCGGTGCGTAAGTCCTAATACTGTTAAATATCAAAGGTCAAAGTGTCGCCTGAAGCGAGGGTCTAGTTTGTCGGTTTTCTTTTGGTTGCAGGTGCCGCAGAGGGTTTGCAAGTTGCTGATGTCGTTGCTGCCGCCGCGCGCTAGGGGGATGATATGATCGATCGTGAGTTGAGTTTCTAGTTTGGTTTGACCGCAGCTTTGGCATTGGTATTTATTGCGAGTAAATACGTATTTTCTGACTTCGGGGGGAATGGGGATTCTTGGGGTTTTAGACATGATTATTTTTAACCGCAGATGAACGCGAATGAACGCAGATGTTGGATGGATTAGCTGGGAGAGTTTTCTTGATTGAGAAGTTGGCGGCGCAAATCGTCAAGGGGAGATTCTGGTTTGCTAGTTTCTGATTCGTTGTTTTCTGGTGTTTCTTTTAATTCTGGTTCGTCGGGGCAAAACTCTATAGTGACATTCAGTTTGATCTTCATCTTTCCTTTCTTCCAGCCCTGAGCACCCACTCTGAGAATTTCACAATCTATACCTTTACCAAACCAGTTCTCATGTAAAAAACGTCTTTGGTTGTCACTATAATCTATAACAATATCTAGTTTCTGTTCGATTAACGAATTAGTGAGTGTCTGTCCTAACGCAGGCAAAACTCCCTTTAGTGTTTCCTTTAGTCTTTGTACTTTAAGCATTGCGTTACCGAAAGATAAAACATCATAATTACCGCAGTGAATATCAAATTTATCTTTCATGTTAATCTCTAAGTGCTTTCAACTTTTATCCTAACTATTTTAGAGTAGCATCTCTGTTTTTGCAAGAATCCCGGCGAATAGAATTGGCGGCTATACAAACGATGTCCGCCTCCGCGGACTAAGAATGTTTTCAACCCGCGTCGGCGGGTTTTGTCTGTGTAGCTGCGATTTCCAATCGCCTGGTTTCCAATCGCCGGATTTCCAATCATTCACCATCCACCGCAACGCTATTGTTTTCTCCTATTACAGGCAACAAATGCTCGTGCAACTTCATCGCCTGCAAACAACTATTAATCCCAGAAACCGCCCGATCGTACTCTTGAATTTTCTGCTCATTCTCAGCTTGGCGCCGCAGATTCCTAGCAATCTTTTCCTCAGCCTCCTGTGCCAAAGTTTGCTCCAAATAATCGCGGGCTTGACTGTATTTCTGCAAAATATCATCAGCTTGCTTTTGGGCCAGCGGCAACAAATGCTCTTTCAGCGTTTGGTTGACAGTTTGGCGGAAAGTTTGCCGAATAGTTCTAGATACTTTCGGCTCGAAATCCAGCCGCAATAATTGCCGAATTGCCGGTTGGGCATCTACCATGTTTTCGCAGTCGAAACCTTGAGAAGTTTGCTGCAATGTTTCCCGGAATTGATAAATCGAAAACGTGCCTTCGTCGTAAAAACGGGGACTTTCTCGCACGTAGCGATCGCACTCAACTCCCGCCGCATTTACCAAAGCATCCGAAACCCGCTTTGATAACTCCTCTAACTGCTGTTCAATTCCCCCGTCGTTCCCCAACAACCGATAAAGTAATCGATAGTATTCAGACTTGCGAACGCTATCTTTCAAATACTGGAAATAATTATCAACCAGTGACTTAGTAGCCTCTACTAAAATATCTTCCAACTGATTCGCTAAATAGTAAAGTGCTTCAACTAAAACAGCAATTAAAGGTGCTGTCGCATTGCGGGGATGATTCCGCAAAGTGCGTCCGTAAGCCGCCTCAACAGAAAATCCATCTAACAATTCATCCAAGCGCCGGATCATCCGAGATTGCAATTGCCGAAAGTCTATATCGAAAATATCGCATCTGTTCATAATCATTTCATTGACTTCTTCGGCGATATGTTCCCGAAAATCCTGTCCGACTTGCTGCAATTCTTGATTTAGCCGCAAAAGTTCCTGTGCTTTCATCGCTTCAATTTCGCGGGGCTGGCTGTCCAAGTTCCGCTGAATTGTTTGATAATGTTTCCGCAGTTGAATGCACAAGTCTTCTAAATCGTCAGCTAGATTTTTGAACAGTTGCGGGCGTTTTTCTTCGGTGAGGTAACGGGTGATGGCTGTGCGAAAATCTTCGATACCGCTATCTTGAATTAATTGAGCAATTAATGGTTGACCTTGTTCTGCCAGAATCCGCACGTAGTTTTCATTGGGTGTTTCGTAGCTGTTAACTGAAATGCGAAATTTGCTCGGAGATAGCTTGCCGGAATTCGCACAGTATCGGTTAAACTCGCTGACAAATTGCGGTGTTTCTTCACTAATACCGATAAATTCTGAATCTAATTTATCATCTACAGAAACTCGCCCTTGACTGCTGGCAAAGATTGTATTTAAACCAAAGCGATCGCGCCCTGTTGTCCCTCGAATCAAACTCCCGTAAAATCCCAACAATCCGCTAGTTTTGTAAACTCTCGCAGTATCCCGAAAGTCGGAATTAATCAGATTGTCTAAGCGCTGTCGCAGTTGCGTGTTGTACCAAGTTTCGTCAATGCGGTTGAAAATGTAAAACAGCCGATCGCGAATTCCCGGATTTCCTCGTGTCTTTTCCATCAACTCGGTTTCTTCCGTCGTCATTTCCCCAGACGAAGCCGCTTTCAAAACGCAGACAACTGCCGAAGTATCCGGGCTTTCAATTTTATCATAAGTCAATTCTGCATCCCGCTGCACCGGTGCATCAATTCCCGGCGTATCGATAATAATATTGCCATCTTGCAGTAAGGGATGATAACAGTAATATTCAACTCGCTTGAGTACAGCACTGTTACTACCGCGACGGGCATAGCTAGCAGCTTCCTTGAGATTGGAAAAGTTAAACTGTTCCATCGAGTAGGTAGCGTTTTCGAGAGTTTGGATGCGATCGCGATTTGCCTCAAAACCTTCTAACAGCAGCATCAAAGCCTTAGCTTTTTTGGCTAGTTCCGATTTATTTTCGCCGCCTTCCGTTTCAATAATTATGTTACATCCCTGAGACAACAGCGACACTACATCTCTTTGATTAATATTAAGTTCAGTAGCCAAACCTAATTGATGGCAAAGCACAGAAGCTTGCTGGCTAATCTCAAACTCGCTCAAAAAAGTGAGAACTACGCGCTCTTTTTCCGGCTCAGCAAAGGCGATATAACATTCCGTACCTGTCGCGTGTCCCTCTGCACTGTAGAGCAATTCCCGCTCCAACAAGGCATTAATTAACATAGATTTGCCCGCACTGAAAGCGCCAGCAAACACAATTTCAAACTCAGGAGAAATTGCCTTTTTCAGAGAAGCTTGTACCGCCGTGATATCTTGTTGTCGCAAAGACGATTCCTGACGCAGCAGTTGCACTAAAGAATCAACTTGCTCTTGCAGACTGGTGCATTGAGGGGGCATTTGAGTCATGGCGGCAGACTGCTCCTGATTGTGGGAAAATTACCTTATTGTTAATTCTCTGCTAGTTCAGGAATAATCACAACAGTAATTTTACTTATGGGATTCAGGATTGCTGAAAGTGCGATCCTCTTCGAGGGCTGCGCTAACGGCTATTCTGGCGACAAATCATATCGTTTACGGTTGTTTCGGAGTTATTAAACCGCAGAGGCCGCAGAGGGCGCAGAGGAAGACCAGAGAGAGATGAATAATTCCGATACCAACGGATTTGTTATTATCTATTTACCGCCAAGTGGTTAAATCTGATATGTCAGTAAAATTTAGCCAAGCATCTCCTAATTTTTCGTACACTATTAGTAGTAAGGCGCGCATTATTGCGCCCCTACAAAATTAAACTAGCGCATTGCGTACTCTAAATTAAACCGATAAATCCTGACGCGGTTTAAAAGACTCAACCTGCCGCAACTTTTCGTATAATTCCCGTTCCTCTTCACTAATTTCTTTGGGAATTAACACCTGAATTTCTACCAATTGATCGCCCCGATCGCCATTTCCCGTCGGATAGCCCTTGTTAGCCAGCCGCAACCGCTTTCCAGACGTTACTCCCGGTGGCAATTTCATCTTTACCAAGCCGTCCAGCGTCGGTACTTCAATATCTCCGCCTAACACCGCTTCGCTGGGAGTCAGTGGCAATTCGCAGCAAACATCCGACATTTCCAATCGAAAAAATGAATGGGGAGAAACCGTGATTTTCAAATATAAATCCCCGCCGCCCATACCTTGATTTCGCAAGCGAATCCGCTGGCCTGATACCATAGCAGGAGGCAGATTCACCTCGATCGCTCGCCCATCTTCCAGACGAATTCGCTCAGTACCACCCGAATAAGCCCTTTCCAAAGGCAGAGTTAGCCTGGCCTCGATGTCTCTTCTCGTTTCGCGATCGACTGTTTCTCTAATTTCCCGTCGCATTTCGCGATCGGCTATATCCCTTCTGATTTCGCGATCGACTGTTTCCCGTCGCATTTCGCGATCGACTGTTTCCCGTCGCATCTCGCGATCGTCTGTTTCTCGTCGCATTTCGCGATCGTCTGTTTCTCGTCGCGTTTCGCGATCGTCGAAATCCCTTCTAGGTGGGCGAGAATTAGCAACATAACTCGTTTTCTTAGAAGCCGTACTCCACGGTTCAGAGGAGGCGACTCCCGCTGCATCATTCGCTGTCGCCATCCTCACTTCCCGGCGCCTTCCGAGCACTTGGTCGAGAAATTTATTAAAATCAGAGTAATCACTAAAATCTACATCTTCTGTCGGTTTTTTGCGGGTAGTTTTACTGTTTCCCCAAGTTTTGAAATTGGGAAGTCGCACCCCTTGCTTTCCTTGAAATCCTTTTTGTTTCCAGAATTTACTAAACTGATCGTATTGAGCGCGCTTGTCAATATCGGAAAGAATATCATAAGCTTCATTAATATCCTTAAACCTATCTTCAGCAGATTTGTCCCCTGGATTTACGTCAGGGTGCAACTGTCTGGCTAGCCGTCGATAGGCTTTTTTTATCTCATCAGCCGTGGCCTCTTTGGGCACTCCCAAAATTAGATAGTAATTACGAAAATTCTGCATAATTAGTCATTAGTCATTAGTTATTAGTCATTAGTTATTAATTATTAGTCATTAGTCATTAGTCATGCTGCTTCCCTGCTTCAAACTAGGGACTAATGACTAGGGACTAATGACTAACCACTAATTACAGCCAATCGTCGTCATCATCCCAATCGTCGCTTTGATTTTGATAAGGGCGAGTGGGGCGATTAGCACTGCTTCTACGATCGCCCATACGATCGCCCATGCGATCGCCCATGCGATCGCCCATACGATCGCCCATGCGATCTCCCATGCGATCTCCCATGCGATCATAGGGGCGATCGGGAATTGGATCGACAGTCGATCGCCTGTACGGCTTAGCATTGGTATAATAGCTGCTGTCATCGCTGCGTCGCTTGGTACTGTCGCCTGTAAAAGTCCGCTTCACAGACTCAAAGAAATCATCATCATCGTCATCATCAGCAAAAGCTGAAACTTCTCGGCTCAAATCGTAAAGAGCATCTTGCAAATCCGAACCAACTTGGTCAACTCCCCGCTCATCATTGCGTTCCAAACTGTCTCGCAATTCCCGAATTAAAGTTTCAATTCGCTGGCGGCTTCTTTGAGCAAACTGCATTCCGCGATCGAGTGCAACTTCCCGCAACTGTCGCTCGGCTTGATAAGCTAAAGCTTCAGCGCGATTGCGTTTTTCCACCTTTTCGCGCTGCAACTTATCAGCTTGAGCAAACTGTTCCGCATCGCGAATCATTTGATTCACTTCCTGCTGAGTCAACGTCGAAGCACCTTGCACAGTAATGCTTTGTTCCCTGCCAGTAGTTTTGTCCAAAGCAGTCACCAACAGCATCCCGTTAGCATCAATATCAAAAGCTACTTGCACCTGCGGAATCCCTCGCGGTGCCGGCGGAATTCCAGTTAGTTTAAACCGTCCCAAAGACTTATTATCTCTGCCTAATTCCCGTTCCCCTTGGATTACGTGAATTTCTACCACAGTTTGGTTGTTTTCAGCAGTCGAAAAAATGTCCGATCGCCTGACGGGAATAGTAGTATTGCGAGGAATCAATTTTTTCATCACCCCGCCGATAGTTTCCAAACCCAGCGACAGCGGCGTCACATCCAACAGCAGCACATCGCGGACATCGCCACCCAAAATCCCCGCTTGAATTGCCGCACCCACCGCCACAACTTCATCGGGATTCACATTTTGATTCGGTTCTCGATCGATCAAACTGCGAACAACTTCCTGCACCAAAGGAATGCGAGTCGAACCGCCGACCAACACAACTTCATCAATGCGAGAAGGACTCAAACTTGCATCAGCCAAAGCTTGTTTGACTGGCCGCCGCAACCGCTGCACCAAATCTGTGCACAGCCCCTCAAATTGACCGCGAGTCAGCCGCGTTTCCAGATGCAAAGGCCCGTCTTCGTTGGCATCGATAAACGGCAAATTAATCTCGGTGACACCGACTCCCGACAGCTCAATCTTGGCTTTTTCTGCCGCTTCGATCAAGCGCTGCAAAGCTTGCCGGTTGCGTCGCAAATCAATTCCTTCTTTTTCTAAGAATTGATCGGCCAACCAATCCACAATTTTGGAGTCAAAATCATTGCCACCTAATTGAGTGTCGCCGCTAGTTGCTTTGACTTCAAATACTCCGTCTCCCACGTCTAAAATCGACACATCAAAAGTACCGCCGCCCAAATCAAACACTAAAATAGTTTGACTTTCTCGCCTCTCCAAACCGTAAGCCAAAGAAGCAGCCGTCGGCTCATTTAAAATCCGCTTGACATCAAGTCCGGCAATTCGTCCCGCATCGCGCGTCGCCTGTCGCTGCGAGTCATTGAAATAAGCGGGAACAGTAATTACAGCCCCCGTCACCTCTTGTCCCAGATAGCGGCTGGCTTCATCGGCCAGTTTCCGCAAAACCATCGCCGAAATTTCCTCTGGGGCAAAATCTTTTTTCAGGCGGGGACACTTGATTTTGATGTTCCCGTTTTCGTCGCGGCGAGTTGTGTAAGGGACGCGCTTTGATTCTGGAGTCAGTTCGGTATATTTGCGTCCGATGTACCGCTTGACGGCGTAAAACGTGTTTTGCGGGTTGAGAACAGTCTGGCGTCGGGCCATCTGTCCCACCAGGCGTTCTCCTTCCTTTGTGAAAGCGACTACCGAGGGAGTTGTCCGCATCCCTTCTGCATTGGCAATCACAACCGGTTTGCCGCCTTCCATGACGGCTACTACTGAGTTTGTTGTTCCGAGGTCAATGCCAACTACTTTACCCATGCGTCTGTTGTCTCCTGTGGCGTTGTGTGTAACTTTTTCAATATAAGCGTTAAGTATGATTGCACTTATTGTACCGCGTCGAGAAGCGGGGGCTGCAGGGGGATTGCCTCACCTGCGGTTCAGGTTGCTGGGGTTGGCTGGGTGCGATCGATCCACTGGTGGATCGGCGAGATCCTGCGAGAAGTAGGAGTGTCAACTTGGGAAAGCAGTGTATGTTCATCTTTTGACAGCCAAAAAAATTTCAGAATAGATTAACTAATGCGTTTTGCTAAACTAAAAGCAGCTAGCAGGATTGTTGAGTAAACAGGAACATACAAATATGACTGTCAACTCTGTTCAAAATTCAGAATCTTCTCAAGAACACTCGATCGTTGACGTGCAACAGACAAGCTGCTGCATTGTCGGAGGTGGGCCTGCAGGTGCTGTTTTAGCCTTACTTTTAGCGAGGCAAAACATTCCAGTCATCCTGCTAGAACTACACAAAGATTTCGATCGAGAATTTCGCGGCGATACGCTGCATCCGTCTGTAATGGAAATTATGGAGCAATTGGGTTTAGCAGAAAAATTGCTGCAATTGCCCCATACAAAAATGCACAAACTCACCATCCAAGCTGCTGGAAATACCGCCACACTCGTAGATTTAGCCTGTCTTAAAACCAAGTATCCTTACATCACTATCCTTCCCCAAGTCAAGTTTCTCGAATTCATCACTGCCGAAGCGCAGCGCTACCCCAGTTTTCAGCTAGTAATGGGAGCTAATGCACAAGAAATGATCGTAGAAAATGGGGTTGTGTGCGGAATTCGATACCGGGGACGCGGGGGATATCATGCAGTGCGATCGACCCTCACAGTCGGTGCAGACGGTCGCTTTTCCCGCCTGCGCCAATTAGCAGGTTTTGAACCGATTAAAACTTCCCCGCCGATGGATGTCCTTTGGTTTCGTTTGCCGCGCAGGGCCGATGATGTCCAAGATTTTGGCGTGGGAGGTCGAGCGGTTGGAGGTCATTTATTAGTCATGATTGACCGCTTGGATTATTGGCAACTCGGTTACATTATTCTGAAAGGCAGCTATCAGAAATTGCGCGACTCAGGAATAGAAGCTTTGCAAAAATCTGTTGCTGAATTAGCACCAGAATTTGCGGATAGGGTCGAGCAACTGAAAGATTGGTCGCAAATTTCTTTCTTGTCGGTTGAATCGAGTCGCCTTCCCCGCTGGTATCGTCCCGGTTTGCTCTTAATTGGGGATGCCGCTCATGTCATGTCGCCTGTAGGCGGTGTGGGAATTAACTATGCTATTCAAGATGCTGTCGTCGCGGCTAATGTACTCAGCACCCCCCTGAAAAATAATCACTTGCATCTGTGGGATTTGGCAGAGGTGCAGCGACAGCGGGAGTTGCCCACACGCATTATTCAAGCATTTCAGTCGTTTGTACAGGAGCGAATTATTAAGGGGGCATTAGATACAAATCGACCGTTTACACCGCCACTTTTGTTGCAGTTACCAATTTTGCGAAATATTCCAGCGCGATTAATTGGTTTTGGATTAAACCGGGTTCGGGTGCGAAATCAATGAGATACACCAATCCTAAATATAGAGGTAGAATGACGCACGGGTGGTCAGAAATCGGGTTTTTTGACGAAAATCTTTCGCACTCACCCAGATATTCGGTAAAAAACCCGGTTTCTTTGGCATAGATGAGTAATTCCTGACCAGATTGAATTTCAGTACCAACTTAATGAGGCCAGAGTTATGCAAAGTATTAAAGTACGATCGCGCGTTGGTGCAGACAGAATTACTTGTTGAGAAATATTGTTTGCAGACTTAGAGGAAAACGATGATCGAACAACTGACCCCGCAACAAAAAGCCCTGATTCCAGTTTATCGAGAAAAATGGCGAAAAATTGCACTCTCTACTGAGCCGATCGAGCGCGAAGCAGCAGCAAAATCCGTAAGATTTGCCTATGCAGCCCTCGGCTATAAAGAGCCGCAGATAATAATCTGTGATAGCCCCCGTGCAGCTTTCGATCGCATCTTCATCCCAATTTTTGAAAGCTGCCAAAAATCTCCATCTGGAAGAAATATCAAACAGGAAATAACCGCAGTTTTAGGCCATGATCTGACATACAAAATGCTGAGTCAAATAGTGACCAGAAAAGAGGAGTTTTTTTTTCTCTGCTGAATACAGAGGTATATAGATTTCTAAGATACCAATTGGTAGACTATTTTAACCTGCTGCTGTGGTCAGCATTTGGCAGTTTAGAAAGATGTATCAATTTTCGCAGGCAAATCACCGGAATTTATACATGGCACGAAAGATGGCGTAAATTCGATAGGTTTGCCAGACACCAACACAATGACATCAATAAATTTTTTTTTGCATCGATATCTCGCGGCGCGTTAAGTGATTTCTATATTTCAGTATTAAACGGCGATCGCGATCCAGTTAAATGGAGAGCATTTCAGTTGCTAGTTGCCAACTGTGGGTGGATTTATCCTTTTGAAAAGACTTGTATTGTGTGCGATCGCCCCCGCATCCTCTCCTTCGACAGTGAACACCGCCTCCACGCCGAAGGAGGGCCCGCCATTCAATTTGCTGACGGCTACAGCCTCTATGCTTATCACGGCGTCACCTTACCCGAAAAATACGGCAAAATCCATCCGAACGAATGGCGATCGGAATGGCTTTTAGAGGAAGAAAATACCGAATTAAAGAAATTCCTAATTCAAACAATTGGTGATAACTAAGATCTGGCATCAATAGTTATAATTTCAGTTAAAACTTCCATTGCTCTCCCTATCAAAAACACCTACGTAAATAAAACTATGAAATTTACCCTAGATGTAGAAAACAACCCCACAGGCTGGCCAGACCACACTCAGCTACCCGAATCAGACGGTACTTTTGTGAAAAGTTTCCAAGAACATCCCCAAAGCATTCTGTTAACAGATTCAATTACTCCCGTTTTGCAAAGAATCCACGCTGACGGTAACTATTGCATCGGTCAAGACAGCGGCATTTACTGGCGATTAACTGAGCCGCTAGAACGGGGTGCGGAAGCACCGGACTGGTTTTATGTGCCTAATGTTCCGCCAACAATTGACGGTCAATTGCGCCGTTCTTATGTGATGTGGCAAGAATTTGTAGCACCGTTAATTGTGTTAGAGTTTGTATTGGGCAATGGTGATGAAGAACGGGACAGAACGCCTTTATTGCGATCGGGTCAACAGGAAACTAAGCCGGGTAAATTCTGGATTTATGAAAATGTCATCCATCCGGCATTTTACGGAATTTATGAAGTAACAAAGGCTAGTGTTGAAGTCTATCACCTGATCGAAGATAGGTATCAATTAGTTGCTGCAAATGAGCGCGGTCATTATCCCATTGAACCGTTAGGAGTGGAATTGGGAATTTGGCAAGGAATGTATCAAAATGTGGAATTACCTTGGTTGCGCTGGTGGGATAGTGAAGGGAATCTGTTGTTATCTGGATCTGAAAGAGCAGAACAAGAGCGGCAAAGAGCCGATCGCGCCGCAGACCAATTAGAGCAATTGCGCGCTCAGTTGCGAGGGGCTGGAATTGAACCAGAATTGTGAATTGTCTGAAAATGCGATCGCCTCCATACCCACCGATCGCACCTAAAAACTTTACAATGGCGATCGGGAACATCGATCGCTCCTATTGAAGCTAAAATCAAACAACAACCCAAAATAAATCTATGGGACTCTTTGACAAGATTCGCGGCGAATTTGTCGATATCATCGAATGGTTGGACAATACCAGCGATACCATTGCCTATCGATTTGAGCGCCACCAAAACGAAATTAAACAAGGTGCTAAACTAACTGTACGGCCCGGACAAATAGCAGTCTTTGTCAGCGAAGGTCAAGTTGCCGATGTATTCGCTCCGGGAATGCACGAACTGTACACCCGCAATTTACCCGTTCTGAGTACCTTAAAAGGTTGGCCCTACGGTTTCAACTCTCCCTTTAAAGCAGAAGTCTACTTTTTTAACACCAAAATATTTACCAACCTGAGATGGGGAACCTCTAACCCTGTAATTATCCGCGATCCAGAACTCGGCCCAGTGAGAATGCGGGCTTTTGGCACATACAACATTAAAGTTTCCCATCCAGAACAACTCTTAAAACAACTAATCAGCACTGACGGACTATTTCAAGTAGATGAAATCACCGATCAACTCCGCAATACAATAGTCAGTGCCTTTGCCAATTGGGTTGGCAATTCCCGCGTTCCCCTGCTGGACTTTGCAGCAAACTACACGCAGATGGGTGAACAGGTACGAGTTGCCATAGAGCCAAGTATCCAGCAGTTTGGGTTAGAATTAACTCAGATATTAATTGAAAATATCTCGATGCCGCCTGAAGTTGAAGAAGCACTCGACAAACGAGCCTCTATCGGACTTCTGGGAAATATGCAGCAATATACCCAATATCAAGCTGCTAACGCCATAGAAGCATCAGCAAATAACCCCAGCGGCGGCAATCAAGCATTAGAATTGGGCATGGGAATGGCACTAGGTCAGCAAATGACCAATATGATGCAGCCGCCAGCATCGCAAACACCGCCGCCACCTCCTCCGCCAACACAACATCAGTGGTATATTGCCCAGAACGGTCAACAATCAGGCCCTTTTGGATTGGAGCAACTTTTGCAAAATGGTTTGACACATCAGGTAATGGTGTGGCGTGCGGGTTTTGACGGCTGGAAGTTAGCATCGCAAGTGCCGGAATTAGCATCTTTGTTGGCGACAGTACCGCCGCCTCCCCCGCCAGCAGCAGCCTAAATTTTTGTTTGCATATTTAGTTAATTGGTAATTGGTAATTAATCTGCTTTCCCGATTACCAATTACCAATTACATCACCAATAAACTATTATGAATACTTCTGAAACTGCTGTTAAACGTTTTCCCTGTCCTAGCTGCGGGGCTTATTTAGAGTTCAACCCCCAAGCAGGAAAGCTCAAGTGTGCTTACTGCGGCTGGGAAGATGCAATTCCCCAAACTGCTGAAGAGGTAAAGGAGAACTCTTACGAACAATATCTCCAAGTCGATCGCACGGCGCTGGCAACTTTATCAACAACAGCCGTTGAAGTAAAATGCAATGATTGCGGAGCAAGTGTTACTTTTGAACCGCCGAAAGTAGCGGGTAAATGTCCATTTTGTGCTTCTCCAATTGTGACGCAACCTGCAAAGGCTAGCCCTAGCGTGCATCCAGAGGGAATTGTTCCTTTTGAAGTTACTGATAAACAGGCCAGAGAAAGCATTCAGAAGTGGCTAAGCAACCGCTGGTTTGCTCCTTCTGCTTTGAAATCCCTAGCCCAACAGGAGCAAATTCAAGGCGTTTATTTGCCGTTTTGGACTTACGACACTTATACAGTGAGTTATTATCAAGGTTCTCGCGGAGAACACTACTATGTGACTGAAACTTATACAGAAAAAAACTCCCAAGGCGAAACTGAAACTAAAACTCGCGAAGTGCAACATACTAGGTGGTGGCCTGCTTCTGGCAGAGTCGATCGCTCTTTTGATGATATTCTGATTCCCGCTACAAGTTCAGTCGATCGCCCGCGTCTGGATGCGTTAGAACCTTGGCATCTCAAGGAGTCGCTGCGCCCTTACAATTCATCTTATTTAGCTGGGTTTGAAGCACAGCGATCGCAAGTTTCTCTCACTCAAGGATTTGAATCTGCTAAAAATGTCATGGCCTCTACTATTCACTTCGACGTTTGTAGGAATATTGGTGGCGACGAGCAGCGGGTTCACAGCATTTCTACTGATTACAATGCTATCACTTTTAAGCATATTTTGCTACCTGTGTGGCTGTGTGCCTATCGTTATCAAAACCAACGATATCAAGTAATGGTTAATGCTCGCACCGCTGAAGTTCAAGGCGAGCGTCCCTACAGTGTTTGGAAGATTACTGCTGCTGTGGTTAGCGGTGTCGTCCTTGCGGGTGTTATGTACCTCTTGTTTACTGGTAATTGGAAATATATCCGTGTTCCCGGTTTGCCTCAACCCCAACCCCAACCAACTTCCTTACCTGTACCCAGCCAAAAATTACCGCCAGCGCCTGTTCCCTCTACCGCACCTGTACCCAGCCAAAAATTACCGCCAGCGCCTGTTCCTTCTACCGCACCACCGAATAAAAAATTACCGCCAGCGCCTGTTCCCTCTTCACTGTAGCAATTCTGGATGGAGCAATCATCGGAGGCGGCGGAGGCATCGTCGTCGGTGGAGTAGTCGCGATCGATGTCAGTAAAATTAACTCAATTATTATTTGCTCCGAATCAATAAATTTAATGTAAATCTGCCTTAAGGAGTACACAACAGTGTTTGTACGTGTATTTTTTAAAACACCTAAATTAAAGAGAAAAAAATCTCTTTAATTTAGGTGTTGCTTTAAGGATAGATTATGAGTACAGTCGATTTAATTGTACTGAGGATTTTAATTAAAACCAATAATATTTTTAGAAGAAATAGACTAAATACGAAGTATCGACATTTAAAAACACGTTCAAAAACTGCACCTTATAGCATATCAAAGATACAAAGAAAGCAAAACTTTGTATATGTATTGTATCAAAAATTTAAACAAATCTTTAATAATTAGTACAATAAACGAAGTTTTTATAACATAATTTGAGGATAAATTGTATGAATCAAAATCAAATTAAGTGGCTGGCCGCAGCTCTAATGCTAATAGACCACATCGGATTTATGCTTGAAGCAGAACCCATGCGTATCATCGGCCGCCTCAGTTTTCCGTTGTTTAGTTGGGTATTTGCTCAAAACTGGAAACGACCGGGGGACAAAAATCCTCTAATTACTCGACTGATATTATTTGGGGTACTTTCTCAAATACCTCATATGTTACTTTTTGGCAATTTACAGTTAAACATCATGTTTAGCTTTGCCGTAGCAGCACTAACTTTGAGCTACATCCGACGCTTCGATCGCAAAATTGCAGTTTTAAGCACAGGTCTAGTAACTGCTCAAATTTTAGGAGTGAGTTACGGCTGGTATGCAGTGGCTTGCCCGCTATTGATGATTAGGTGGAAAGGAGGAGGATCTCGCCTTTGGTGGTTCCGCTGGACTATAGCAAATATCGCATATGCAATTAGTTGCAAAAGCTGGATTCAAATTTTCGCCCTATTCACACCGCTAGTTCTGGCATACTACGATAGCTCTAAAGACAAAAAACCCACGGCTATAGAAAAAAGATTTTTCTATTATTTTTACCCACTACACCTTGGGGGGCTAGCGGCACTGCGAACAATTGTCTAAATAAGACTGCGGATTCTAATTAGTTCATTGTTGATTTTTTATTTAAGCGAAGTACAACCGCGTCTCTGAGCGATCGCCCCCAGAAGAGCGCGATCGCTTTCTAAACTGTATTGCCAACATTCAATTGACCGAGGCGCTTCAAAATACTCAGCACACTGTACAAATCATTCCCCGGATTGAAAAGGTAAAACTTCCGAGAAAAAGCGTACTGTGCTGTTTCCCGCTTAACTAATTTGACAAATAGAAAATCTGCCCCATTCATTAACAATCCGTAAGTAGGTCGATCGCTATTCAGATTAGCTAACATATAAGCTAGTAACTGCGGGATGCCTACCTCCAAAGAAAACGCCGCTTTCTTAGATTCAATAACTACTACCCACAACTCCTGAAACAAAGCCAAAACATCCAACTGTCCACTGACAATCATTCCTTCATCTTCGTCCACAATTTCTACAGATTTTTCGGAAGTAACATGAAAAGGAGCCAGATAAAAATCAGCTAAGTCCAAAAACGGAGACAGCACAACCATTTTGACTGTATTTTCTAGAAGTGGGGGACGTTTGAGCAAATTCCTGTAACTTGCTTTCACTCGGTCTAATCGTTGTTTTTCATAATCGCTGATTTCTGGCAAATCATCTTGCCACTCGCGAAAGAATTGGTCATCCTCAACCCACTCTATTTTGAAGTTGGTTTCCAAATCGTTCAGCGCGACATTTCTAGCGTGAATTGTTTCTACCATAAAATTAAGCAATTCATCCAAATCTGCTGTTGATTTATGATAGCAATAATTGCTAAATTTCCGTTGATACTGAAGTATTGCGTCTTTTAAAACAGGACATCGCTGAATGCTGAATAACGATATTGCCCGCAGTTCCCTTAGTCCGGCAGGGGTTTAAACCCCTGCCTCAAAGCAAAAGTCCTCTGAAAGAGGACTAATGTATTCTTCAGTCCTCTTTCAGAGGACTTGCGCTATGAGACAGGGAATTCATTCCCTGGCGGACTGTGGGACTGAGAGAGGGCTCGCCGCATCCACCTTCCCCATTTCCCAAAAAAATGTAACGAGTTGTAAAGTATAATTAAACCGAAGCGAACACAGAGGCCAAGTAGTATCAAATGCGAGTTGCGATCGCCGGAGCAGGCTTAGCAGGACTTTCCTGCGCTAAATATCTTACCGACGCGGGCCACACCCCCATCCTCCTAGAAAGTCGGGACGTACTCGGCGGCAAAGTAGCCGCCTGGAAAGATGCAGATGGCGACTGGTACGAAACCGGCCTCCACATCTTCTTCGGTGCATACCCGAATATGCTCCAACTCTTCAAAGAACTTGACATTGAAGACCGGCTGCAATGGAAAGAACACTCGATGATTTTCAATCAGCCGGAAACCCCCGGAACCTATTCCCGCTTTGACTTTCCCGACCTTCCGGCCCCCTTCAACGGCGTCGCAGCCATCTTGAGCAACAACGATATGCTCACCTGGCCCGAAAAAATCCGCTTCGGTATAGGTTTGATTCCGGCGATGCTTCAGGGTCAAAACTATGTCGAAGCAATGGACAAATACTCGTTTTCCGACTGGCTGAAAAAGCAAAACGTCCCCCCCAGAGTCGAAAAAGAAGTATTCATCGCCATGTCCAAGGCGCTCAACTTCATTGACCCCCACGAAATATCCGCAACCATACTGCTGACAGCCCTCAACCGCTTCTTGCAAGAGAAAAATGGCTCGAAAATGGCCTTTTTAGACGGTTCCCCCACAGAGAGGTTGTGTCAGCCGATGGTAGACTACATAACTGAGCGCGGCGGCGAAGTACGGCTGAATGCACCCATCAAAGAGTTTTTGCTCAACGATGACAACACGGTGCGCGGCTTCCAGATTCGGGGAGTAAAAGGGGCAGAGTCAGAAATTCTGACGGCCGATATTTATGTTTCCGCGATGCCGGTTGACCCGCTGAAGTTGATGATGCCGAAACCTTGGGGCGAAATGGATTATTTCAAACAGCTCGAAGGCTTGGAGGGAGTACCCGTCATTAATGTACACTTGTGGTTCGATCGCAAATTAACTGACATCGACCATTTGCTGTTCTCGCGATCGCCCCTGCTGAGCGTCTACGCCGACATGAGCAACACCTGCCGCGAATATGCCAACCCAGACAAATCAATGCTGGAACTGGTTTTAGCACCGGCAAAAGACTGGATAGGCAAGTCTGACGAAGATATCGTCGCAGCCACAATGGTCGAGTTAGAAAAACTCTTTCCCGATCAAATCCCAGAACCCGCCAAACTGCTCAAATATCACGTAGTCAAAACCCCACGTTCCGTCTACAAAGCCACTCCCGGACGCCAGCAGTGCCGTCCCACACAAACAACTCCCATTAGCAATTTCTATCTAACGGGGGATTATACGATGCAGCGTTATCTTGCGAGTATGGAAGGTGCCGTGCTTTCTGGTAAGCTGACAGCGCAGGCTATTTCAACGGCCAATAACCAATGAAAAATTAAGAATTTTTCATAAAGACGTAAAAAATCTCCCGTTTTCTAAACGGGGGAAAATCAGTTCTAATCTTTAAATTTCTTATTCTCGGATGCTGCAACTGTCAAAACTCCAGTGCATGAGAACTCTGGCCTCTGTTGATGACTCCTACGAACTGTGCCGCCAAGTCACGGCGAGTTATGCCAAAAATTTTTATTTAGGCACTCAACTCATGCCCGAAGCGAAGCGTCGGGCGATTTGGGCGATTTATGTCTGGTGCCGCCGCACCGACGAACTCGTAGACGGGCCGGGTTCTGATGCAACGACCCCTGAAACCCTCAATCTGTGGGAAAAACGCCTAGAATCTGTGTTTGCCGGCCATCCTCACGACGACTACGACGTAGCTTTGGTGGATACGCTGTCTCGTTTCCCGATCGACATTGGGCCGTTTCGAGAGATGATTGCGGGCCAGCAAATGGACTTGTACCGCAGCCGCTACGAAACTTTTGAAGAGCTCAATCTTTACTGTTATCGAGTAGCGGGTACTGTCGGACTGATGTCGATGTCTGTCATGGGTGTGGACGAGTCGAATCCGGCTGCTAACTGGAATTGGCACTGGGGCAATAAAATTCCCAAAGAAGAAGCCATCTCCCTCGGTATTGCCAAGCAGTTGACTAATATTCTGCGCGATGTCGGAGAAGACGCCCGCCGCGGCCGTATTTACATTCCCTTAGAAGACTTAGCCTTGTTTAACTACACCGAAGAAGATTTATTCAATGGTGTAATTGACAACCGCTGGCGGGAATTGATGCGGTTTCAAATTCAGCGAGCTCGCAAATTATACGCCAGCGCCGAACCGGGAATTAAAGTGCTCAGTCCCGATATCCGCTGGACAGTTTGGGCGGCTACAATGCTGTACAGCAGGATCTTAAATGCGATCGAACGCAATCAATATGATGTGTTTCAGAAGCGGGCTTATGTTACCAATTCTCAGAAACTGCTGTGTCTCCCCGCCGCTTGGATGAAGTCAAAAGTGCTTTAACCGCAGGCAATTTTGCTGGCGATTCGGCAACGGGTAAGGGGTATTTGTCAAGTTACAAATTATATGATGTCCAGCAAATTGCATATTAGGTTTTTGGGGACAGGGCAGTGCCGTGTCCCTACCTGTTGTGTGTTAATTGGAGTCAATCGATTTTAGATTTTAGATTTTAGATTTTAGAGGCGACCCCACGGATAAATGCGGGGGCTTGAGGATTTTCGATTTTCGATTTGGGATTGATTCCACCGATAAATCACGTGGCGGGTACCATCAAGAAATTCTTGGTCAAAGTGGCGGTGTAGCGGGTAAAATTTTCAATTGGGCGATCGAACTTTCCAACAATTGCTTTTCCTGCTGGAGTTTTGCTTCTAAATTTTGAATTTGTTCTCGGCGGGCTTCAACTTCTATCAAGCGGCGAGACAATTCTTGACTCTGCAAAGTGAGAGATTGCCTCCAATCTTCTACTTTTTGGGCTTCTTGCTGCAAAAAATCGGGAGTAAAACCTGTTGTTAAATATTTCTCTACTAATTGTAGTACCCAGTTTGTAGCTGCTTGAATATCCAAAACCTGGCTATTTTGGTCAACATTTGCTAATACTAAAATCCCTGCATTTAAAACATTAGTTGCAGAGTTAATTGGATTGTGAGCAAAATCTTTCTGTAATGTCAAGAAACTTTCTTCACTAAGAATAGCCCAAGTATCATCAGAATTTTGGCAAGCCAGCAATTGCAGACTTATCTCGCCTAAATTTTCCTGATTTTGTACTTTGGCTAAATATAACATGAGGGTTATTAGTAATTGGTAAGTGGTAATTGGGTATTAATTATTGGTTATTAGTTATTTGTTGTAGGATTTGCGAGATCGTAGGGGCGGGTTTTACAAACAATCTATGCCTGAAACTAACTATCTCGTAAACCCGCCCCGGCCACAGTCAACAGTCAACTCTTAAAACAACTTTAGCCGATCGCGCCTGTGGTGCGTGAGAGTCAATATTTTCCTTGGGATTCCCAGATTTTTCGCCCTCACGCAGCCTACCAATTGACTAAAAACAGTCAACAGTTAACAGTCAGCAGTCAACAGTCAACAGTCAACAGTTAACAGTCAACAGTCAACAGTCAACTATTAAAACAACTTTAGCCGATCGCGCAAAATCTCCGCTTGTTTTTCGGCTTCCGCCAAAGCATCCCTCGCCCCCTGAACAACATCAGGAGTAGCCTTATCCACAAACTTCTGATTAGTCAAACGCGCCGCAGTATGCTTAATTTCAGCTTCCACTTTGCTCAACTTCTTTTCTAATTTAGCACGCAAAGCCGCCAAATCGACCACCCCAGCCAGAGGAATCAATACTTGCACAGTACCGACAACCCCAGCAATTGTCTGGCCCAAATCTGTATCCAAACTAGCAGTTACAGTCAGATTTTCGACTTTTGCCAAATCCTGAATGTAAACGCCTCCATCTGAGATTATTTGGCGTTCTTTCTCGTTTTCGCTTTGCAAAATCGCCGTCACCTTCACACTGGGTTTGATATCAGAATCAGCCCGCAAATTGCGAATAGTGCGAATTGTACCGAACAACAACTCAAACTGCTGTTCCAAATCAGCATCAATGAGTGATGCGTTTGCTTCAGGATAAGCTTGCAAAGCCAAACATTGATCATCACCTGTTTGAGTCAGAGTGTGCCAAATCTCCTCAGTAATGTGCGGCATAAAAGGATGCAGTAGTTTCAGAATCCCTTCCAGCACAAAAGCAAAAGTTTGCTGTGCCACTTTCTTAGAATTTGGTTCAGCATCCTGTTGCAGGCGAGACTTGACTAACTCAATATACCAGTCACAGAAATCGCCCCAAATAAACTCATAAAGTCCCTTCGCCGCTTCCCCCAAACCGTAATTTTCCAAACAATTACGGCTTTGTTGCACAACTTGATAATAGCGAGAAAGAATCCAGCGATCGCACAATTCTAACCCTTCTTCTATCCCTCCCTCGGTAAGGGGTGGTTGGGGGGGGTGAGGAATTCCCAATTGTTGCGGAGTCTGACCCTCCAAATTCATCATCACAAACCTGGCCGCATTCCACAACTTATTCGTGAAGTTCCGCGAAGCTTCCACCGATTTCGATTCATCAGTTTTGCGATCGTACTCCATGCGAATATTTTGACCTGCCCCTACCACTTCCTTAACCAAGGTGTAGCGCAAAGCATCAGTACCGTACTTACCAATCAACAGCAGCGGATCGATACCGTTATTTTTACTCTTAGACATTTTCTGACCGTTTTCATCCAACACCAAACCGTGAATGTAAACAGTATCAAAAGGCATCTTTTCAGTAAAATGTCCTGCCATCATCGTCATTCTAGCAACCCAGAAAAAGATGATATCAAAACCTGTTACCAAAGTAGTTGTCGGATAGTAAAACTCCAAATCTTTAGTTTCGTCCGGCCATCCCAAAGTTGAGAAAGGCCACAAACCGGACGAAAACCAAGTATCCAATACGTCTGGATCTCTTGCTAACTGCACGTCCTTACCAAATTTAGCCGTTGCTTTTTCCCTAGCTTCAGCTTCAGTTTTCGCAACTATAAAAGGTGTTGTATCAGTAATTTCTCCTTGAGTTTCGCTAACAGCATACCAAGCCGGGATTTGGTGTCCCCACCACAATTGTCTGGAGATACACCAATCCTTTAGCTTCACTAACCAATCGCGATAAACCTTTGTCCATCTTTCAGGAACAAAGACTGGTGAATTATTTTGGTCTAATGCTTCTAAAGCCCGTTGAGAAAGAGGATCTATCTTCACAAACCATTGCGTAGATATCAACGGTTCGACCGCAACTTTGCCACGTTCGCTGTAGGGAACAGTATGCTTATAATCTTCTATTTTAACCAAAACCCCGTCAGTTTCTAACCGCTTTACCACATTTTTTCTGGCAACAAATCGGTCTTGTCCTTGGAACTCTCCGGCATTTTCATTTAAAGTGCCGTCCTTATTCATGATGTTAATAAACGGCAAATTGTGACGCTTACCCATCTCGAAGTCATTCGGATCGTGGGCGGGTGTCACCTTGACACAACCAGTTCCGAAAGTCGGATCGACAAACTCATCAGCAATGATTGGGATTTCGCGATTTACGATCGGCAAAGTGACAGTTTTACCGATAAGATGCTTGTAGCGATCGTCCTGTGGATTCACAGCCACCCCAGTATCGCCCAACATCGTTTCCGGCCGAGTCGTCGCCACCTCCAAATAACCAGAACCGTCCGTCAAAGGATAGCGGAAATGCCACAAGTGGCCCTCAACTTCCTGCTGGTCTACCTCCAAATCCGACACAGCAGACTGACTCGCCGGACACCAATTCACCAGGTAATTACCGCGATAAATCAGCCCCTCATCGTACAGGCGGACAAACGCTTCTAAAACCGCAGCGGATAAGCCTTCATCCATCGTAAAGCGTTCGCGCGACCAATCGACAGACACGCCCAAACTGCGTAATTGATTAGTAATAGTATTGCCCGATTCAGCTTTCCACTCCCAGGCCCGTTCCAAGAATTTTTCTCGGCCTAAATCGTGGCGAGTTTTGCCTTCTGCTTTGAGTTGCTTTTCGAGAATAGTTTGAACTGCGATGCTAGCATGATCCGTTCCCGGCAACCACAGGGTATTGCGTCCAGTCATGCGGTGATAGCGGACGAGGACATCAATCAGCGTCTCTTCAAAAGCGTGTCCCATGTGGAGACTGCCGGTGACGTTGGGCGGCGGGATGACGACGCAGTAAGGTTCGCCGCCGGCTTCTGGGTCAGCTTTGAAGGTTTGATGATCTTCCCAGTATTTTTGCCATTTGGCTTCGGTGGCTTGGGGGTCGTATTGCGGGGGTAGGTTTGCGGTCATTGGCGAGAGGGTGCAGGTTTTATATATAAGATTGTGCCACAGCGGGGGGAAGAGAAGAGGTTTGAACCACATCCGCGTCAGAGGCAGAGGGAAGAGCGATATTCAACGCGGGGCGAGTTTACGTTAAAATGAAGGTAAAATTAAAAGGTTTGATGGCATTATGAATGTAGCAGCACTTCGACATCAAATCGATCGATGGCTCGATCGACTCTCTCCAGAACATCTGGCATTAGTTGCGAGTTTTATAGAGTTTCTAAGCCAAAAGCAACGTCAGGGAGTAATCATTTCGCAAAATAATCTGCCAGAGGTTTTCTCAGCAGAAATCCAAGAGATGCCTCCTGCTAATTCTTTTAGTATTCCAGAACCCTCAGAAATTGACGGAGAGGGCCAATCTAAAGCAGCGCTTCTACAAGATTTTCGGCAAGCTTGGCACGAAGCCATGACTGGGCAAACCATTTCGGTTGCTCAAATGTGGGAAGGAATTGAAGAGGTTTCGACATCTTCAGTGGTAAAATCCTTTTAATATCTTATTTGACAGAAATCCCTAATCCACAACCCGCCTTCTCTGGGAGAAAGCCACGATTTTGCAGACAAACCGATTTTTTTTTGCCTTAGTCCTACTGGTAAAACAAATTGCAATAATTAAGAATCGCAATGAATAACAGTTATCAAACTCCATAAATTGCGTTTTTTGTTCTCAAACTCAAACAAAAATTTCTAGTTTGTAGGCGGGGTTTAACCTCGTATAGCAACACGGGCTACTGCTATACCTCGATTACTTCACCTCCTTATAATCCACTCCATAACTCGTATCTCGCCCCGAAAAATACGTCTTTTTCCCCGTTAAAGTTTCCAGAGTTTTTTTCGTTTCAGCCGAAGTAATCGAATTCAGCGGCACGCCGAACTTGCTAGCCAAGCCAGCCGCCACGCCCACACCTTGTCCTTGATAAATATTCACCGTCGCAATTCGCCCGACGGATACAGCCATACCGACATAACCGGACGATCGCCCGACAATTGCTAAATTCTTGACTTTGCTAGCCAAAGCGCTTTCTATGCCGAAATTATACACGGGCAGCGGCGGAATTCTCGCAGATAAATTCTTGACTCCGCCCCGCATATCGAAATCGTAGGAAAAACTGCCGATCGACTTTCCGGGTACTGTTCCTCCTTTGATAATCTCCTTCCCCGTCAACGGATCTACCACATCGCGAACGTTCAAACTTTGCCTGATATAAATCTCGTCTGGAATAAATACTCTCACATCTTTACCAGACTTCTTTTGTAGCCAGTGTTGGAGATATGACATTTCTCTAATCATCTCAGGAGTCGGTTTTCTGCCATTAGCTTCCATCTTCATGATTTGGTCAACTTGGTATTTAAACAGAAACCCGTTCCAGGACAGCACATTTTTGTTATAAACGCAGACATTGCCTTTATCAAAAAAGAATCCTTTATTTTGACTAAAGGGCAGATTTCTGTCTATGTGATACGCTGCTCCTATGGCTACACTTCTGATGTCGTAGCCGTCTGTATATGGCTGATAAATCGTACTCCAGAAATTCCTCATCCAGAATTTTGTACTAGCCGGATCTTTAGATTTTGTAATGCTTTCTTTAATCTTTTTTACCAAAGGCCGGTTGTAGAGGATTTCATCTTCTATTCTGCGGAATTCGGACATCGTTATACCTGTAATTCTCGGAACTACAGAGACTGCTAAAGTTTCATTTTTGGATTTTATATTCTGAGATTGATATCCTGTATAATAAGATAATCCGGCTTTTCTGGCTAATTCCGCGTCTTGAGTTACGTCAATAAAAGAGTTGGCTTTAATTCTTAATGTGCTGCCTTTGACTTCGGCATATTCGATTTTATTATCTACGACGTGGGGAGTAAGAGTTGAGTTGGAAATAACTCTGACTTTTGCTGCTGAAAGCATTTGCCTGAGAGCTTGATCTGCCCTTTTTGGGTCTAAGCAAGATTCGGGCGCATCGGCTTTATCTAAGAATTCCTTAAAACATTGGGCGTAGGGTTGGCGATACCAACCGGGGATTTTATCTAAATCGATGTAAGCTAAACCGCCGCGGGTGAGTAAGCCGCCCAAAGGATCTCTTCCGTAGTTCGATCGCACGATCGCAACTTTGCCCTTTGCGCCTAAAGTTTTCTTCGCCCATATCGCCGCACATATCCCCGGTACTTCATCACCATATACTACTACATCGAACGTTTGCTCCGGTGATTTTTTGGGAGTTACCGGAGGCGGGCTGCTGGATTTTTGCTGCAGAGTTCCATTGTCTAAGGTAGCACTTGCTGGGTCTCTATTTGCGATATAATTTTCTATTTCTGTGAACGGCGGATAATTAAGTAAAAGTTTTAGGGCGGCAAAGATGATTGCAATTGAAGCTAATTTCTTGAAAGTAGAGAGCATTCAGTTGACTCGTTTATAAATTTGCAATACCTGATAGGGAAGTTCAGGGTTTACGGAATTGAATATAGCACGTTTAGATTGTTTCGACACAGTTTTAACTTTTCCGGGAACCGTGGTAAACGAATCTTCTCAACCCAAACCTGGTGATGCTGTCCTTGGCAGCCAAAATGCTACAATTACATCAATCACCAATTGAAATATAAAAAACATGACTTTTGAGGCGGTTTTAAATCTTGTTAAACACTTGTCTCTAGCCGAAAAGTTACGATTGATTAAGTGGATGGTTCCTGAAATAGAACGAGAATTAGTTGTTCGGCCCGCTCCCCGCAAATCATTGTGGGGTTTATGTGCTGACTTGGGAATTGCACCCTCTGTCGCTGATATAGATGAAGTTCGCAGCGAAGAATGGGCGAATTTCCCAAGGGAGGATTTCTAATGCTGCGTGCTGTAGCTGATACTCATGCTGTGATCTGGTATATCTTTGCCGAGAAAGCGGCTTTCGGTGACTGCTAGAACGACAATAGAACAGATAGCTGCCGAGGGAAATAAGGTTGTTTATTAATCAATTACATTAGCAGAAATTGTCTATCTGAGCGAGTGAGGGCGGATTAATTCAGCTACTCTCGATATATTATTGAGAGCAGTTGAGAGCGATGATGCCTTATTGGTTGAAATTCCTTTCGATCGCACTATAGCTTTAACTTTAAGACAAGTTGACCGATCGCAAATTCCCGATTTGCCCGATCGCATTATTGCTGCTACTGGTTTGTATCTTAATGTACCCGTTATTAGTCGCGATCGCCGGATTCAATTATCTAGTATAGACACAATTTGGTAAATCTGAGTCACTCCGCGCAAGTTGAAATTTTCCGGGAACGGTTGTTAGCGGTTTTGCCTGTGTTACTGGTTTGGGAGGGCTATTGATGTGGGTAAGGATGGTGGGTGCGATCGCATCTCAGAGCTCTGGTGTCGGGAAGGGCGATCGGCTATAATAATTTAAGAACAACAATTGAGTCACCTTAAAAACACAGAAAAAATGGAAAAAGTTTTTGTACATCCTGAATGTCCTTTTTCAGAGAAGACATTTAACCTAGTGGCACAATTTAATGAAAATCCCAGCTCTGCTTTTTACAGGGAACACAAAAAAGATTTATTAAAATATGTAGAAGAGCCAGTCAAGTATATTTTAAGCCAGGTAGAAGAGCAGTTGCCTGATTTTATTAAACAATATCTAGATATCAAGCAGGAGAGCTTTAGCCGCCTTCAAAAACAATATAGGTGGGAATCAGCCAGCCCAGTCTACAGGGTAGACTACTGTGGTTTTAACAGTAGGATTCCTCCCCAAGCTCCTCGGTTAATGTTAAAAGTTGAAAACCACACAGTAACTTTTGGTTTGGAGGCACAATACATTGTGTTTGGGTTCATGCTATATAATTATAAAAGAAATTATAGAAATGACGTTAATATCGAGATTCTTAAACGTTATAACCTTGCCAATAAATCTGACTTTTATTTAGACTATACAATTGAACAAGAACTTAAGGGAGATGATTTTTCACTACGTTTGGAGTGTGATGACATAAAGGAACCTGTAAAATGTATAATGAAACCTGGAAAATGTATTTATGAACTCTTAGAAAGTATCTTGCAAGAGCTTCCTGTCGATGCACTAGATTTTTCTGAAGACTGGGCAATAGAATCGGAAGATTTTTTATTAGAAGCAAATCAAAGATTGGAAAACGCAGAGATTCTTCTTACTAACTTTTTTCTCGGCATCTCACTTTCCTCACAAGAAATATTAGGACATTCTGTTAAACAAATAATTTCCAAGATAGCACAAACGTTTAAAAAGGTATTTCCCTTATTTTTGATTGGCAATAAGGATTTACCTCTTCTTATTAGTGAATATCTTTCAGTCTATGAAAAGGAATTTAATCCAGTGTATGAACCAGAAGAGATTTCACAAACTACTGGTTTTCAAACACCCCAACTAACCCAATGGATACACACCATTAACCGCAAGCAACAAGCCATCATCCAAGGCCCGCCCGGAACCGGAAAAACCTTCCTTGCCCAAAAACTCGCCCAACACTTAATCGGCGGGGGTGACGGTTTCTCAGACACGATCCAATTTCATCCAGCTTATACTTATGAAGACTTTATTCAAGGTATCCGTCCCCAAAGTCAAGATGGGCAATTAACCTATCCAATAGTTTCCGGTAGGTTCCTAGAATTCTGCGAAAAAGCCGAAGCCTGTGAAGACACTTGCGTTCTCATTATTGATGAAATTAATCGCGCAAATCTATCTCAAGTCTTTGGCGAGTTAATGTATCTCCTAGATGACCGACAAGACACAAAACGCTTTATTACACTAGCCAGCGGTCAAAAGTTTAAAATCCCTACAAATGTCCGCATTATCGGCACAATGAACACCGCAGACCGTTCTATTGCCTTAGTCGATAACGCACTCCGCCGCCGCTTCGCATTCATTCCCGTCTATCCAAACTATGAAGTGCTGCGACAGTATCACCACAGAGAGGAAACAGGTTTTCCAGTTGATAAATTAACTAGCATTCTAGAAGATGTCAATCGCACAATTAACAACAAACACTATGAACTAGGCATCTCTTTCTTTTTGACAAAAACCTTAGCGGAAGATATCCAAGATATTTGGCAAATGGAAATCGAGCCATACCTTGAAGAATACTTCTTTGATAATCAGGAAAAAATGGATGAATTTCTATGGAATAAAATTAAAGACAAATTGAGCAATTGATAATCTAACGCTACCATTATTACCACAAACACGGCGTTACAGCATCTATGAAACGAGAATCACCCCAAATCATCAAACTCACAGAATATAAATCCGAAAGCTTTGAACGAGATTTTATCCCCGAATCAGTAGGACAAAAAATATACCAGAATTATGCCAAGGAGATAGATATAGAATTTCCCAACCCTAAAACTAAATATAAATGGGAATTAAAATCTAAAGGCAGAGTTGGTACTATTCCAATTACTCCAGAATTTCACATTTTCATCCGCCCAAAAGTTCCGATAACAAACTTATTCGGAATGCTTGACTATGCCTACAAACTTAATATCAATTTTCCGAATGGACAGATTGAGTGCGAATCTTTAGAACAAGTCTATGAAAGATTAGCTAACATCCTTGCCCAAAAAATTCTAGAACGCTGTCGCAAAGGATTATATCGCGATTACTTATCCAAAACCGAAAGACTCGCCTACATTCGCGGCCGCGTCGATTTGCGGTCAGCCCTGCAAAAACCTTGGGATGTTAAACTAAAATGCCACTATAACGAACAAACAGGCGACATCGAAGATAATCAAATACTCGCTTGGACACTATTCATCATTGGCCGCAGCGGTTTGTGCCGTGAATCTGTTTCATCCACTGTGCGAAAAGCCTTTCACGCACTCCAAGGATTTGTTACATTAAAACATTTTAAATCAGAAGCTTGTATTGATAGAAATTATCACCGTTTGAATCAAGATTATCAACTTTTACACGCCTTATGTCGATTTTTTTTAGATAACACAGGGCCCAGTCACGAAACAGGCGATCGCGAAATGCTCCCTTTTCTAATTGATATGGCTAATTTATATGAACAATTTGTCGCTGAATGGCTCAAAGCAAATTCACCAAAAGGCTTTTTTGTCAAACAACAACACCGAGTCACCCATGACGAAAACTATTTCGATCGCATTGACTTACTCCTAGGCGATAGTGAAACAAAAAAAGTCCAATACGTCCTCGATACAAAATACAAAGCTCCCGATAAAGTAGGCAGTAATGACCGTCATCAAATAGTTGCTTACGCAAATGCGTTAAATTGCCAAAATGCAATTCTTGTCTACCCGCAAAACCTCAAACAGCCACTAGATATAAAAAATGACGATATTCGAGTTCGCAGTCTAACTTTTTCCCTAGATAGCGACCTCCATGAAGCGGGAAAAACCTTCTTAAACTCTCTACTTCCCAACGCCTTCCCCTAACTCTACTCTGCGTCCTCTGCGCCCTCTGCGGTTCATTTATCCCCAAAAAAAGAGGCGCAATTGCGCCTCCCAAATCTTTCATGTCTGTGTTCTAAACACTAACAGCCACTTTCGCTTCTTTTGCAGTCAACTTCTCGTAAGTCGCCCGCATCTTCAATCCGACTAACACTTGGAACAAACCAGTTCCATTGTTAGAACCCGGATATTCACGGTGCTGAAGCAACAGGTGAGTTAACTCGCCTTCATACTTCGCAGAAGTCTTGCTCAAATGGCTTTCGATGTAAATAACTTCTTCGAGATTCTCGAATTGACCATCTACTTCCAAAATCGAGACTTCGTGACCGTAGAAAGCATCAGGCCCGTAGTACATCTTAATTCCGGGATAGGAACAAGTCAGCTTGCGGCCGCAAGGAACCCAGTTAATTGTTGAACCTTCGTCAAACAAATACGCAGGCTCAAAATTGGCGATGCCTTCGCGCTGGATCATCTGCACGCGCAGAACTTTCCGCTCCTTGTCATCTTTGATCAAGTTGGTCGGCAACACTTGAATTACCACATCAGCATATTGCTTTTGCGGGTCGATGTAGGCGGTAAAATCCGGTTTGCGAGCATTGATCGCAAACAGCACGTCTTCGTAACGGTGGCCCCGTTCCGCCATGTCGCGCTGGATTTTCCAAGCAATTTTTACCTCGTCGCTGATGTCGAGGTAGACGCTGAAGTCGAGGAGCGATCGAACTCGCTCGTCGTACAGGGGATGCAGCCCCTCAATCACAATCACATGATTCGGCTCTACCCGCTCAGGAGGGTCGAGCAGACCGGTTTCGTGGTTGTAAATCGGCTTGTCGATCGCATGACCTTCTTTGAGAGCCTTCATTTGCTCTGCCATCAGGTCAAAATTGTTGGCTCTAGGGTCAAGGGCTGTAATCCCTGTTTCCTTGCGCTGCTTGCGATCGAGACAATGATAGTCGTCGAGGCAGATTACAGTAACGAAATCTTCCCCGAACAAATCTGTCAATCGGCGTAAAAAAGTAGATTTTCCGCATCCGGAATCTCCGGCAACGCCAATTAAAACCACGCGATCCGGCTTACTGGTCATAGTTTCCCTCTAACAAAATCACTGTTTACTAACTAACTCAAGTCTAGATTCCACAAAATTTCAGCCCGCAGGTAGCCACAAGCAGGCTTTGTACTGCTTTGCTACCCCGAGAGGATCAAGTTCTCACCAGCATACAGCAGTGAGTTGACTGCCTGCCCGGGAAGACCCAAGCAATCTTCAAGGCAAGTAATTAATACTAACTTTAGCGGTTAATCTTACCAGAATGCGTCGGCCCCCTACAAGCTCAACCTCATTAAACTGCTCGAATCTTCCTTGATCTGGTGGGGCGCTCCCCAAATCACAAGGACTTATCGGGGCAGATCCCCCGATCGGGTAAAATATTGGCAGTACGCAGACAACAATAGCTATAGGTCAACAGCCGAACGCAAAGCGGGCTCGGTGAGCGCGGCGTTCGGCTAGTAGGGATTTGATAACGCGAGCGATCGCAACTTCAACACTCCTGCCGGCGTGGCGAGGCCCAAAAATTGGTGAGGCCAATTAGTCCCGATGGCCTTAAGAAAAAAGTAAATTGAGTCTAACGTCACATTCTCTTTCTTTATAACTCTGTATCGTGAAGGAAAATCAACAAATGTACAGCCCAAGCATATCTGGTGTTGCGGCCAACTCAGAATCAGGCAGCCGCATCTTTGTTTACGAAGTGGAGGGTATGCGTCAGAGCCAAGCAACTGACCAAATAAGTAACCCGATTCGCCGTAGTGGTAGCGTATTTATCTCCGTGCCCTACGATCGCATGAATCAGGAAATGCGTAGAATTGCTCGCATGGGTGGAAGAATTGTCAGCATCCGCCCCTCAAACAGCGCTCCCGAAACAAATGGCAAAGTCGCACCAGAAGCAGGGCTACAGAGTCAGAAATCTGGAGAAGAAACTAAGCCCATGACTCAAGCCAAGGAAAAAGTTCAGGTTCCTGTTAACCTCTACAAGCCGGCCAATCCCTATATTGGTAAGTGCATTTCTACAGAAGAATTAGTCAGAGAAGGCGGCGACGGCACAGTCCGCCACGTCACCTTCGACATTTCTGGAGGCAATTTGCACTATCTCGAAGGTCAAAGTATCGGGATTATTCCCGATGGCACGGATAAAAACGGCAAACCTCACAAAATTCGGCTTTACTCGATCGCCTCCACCCGTCACGGCGACCACCTCGACGACAAAACAGTCTCTCTGTGCGTCCGCCGCCTAGAGTACAAAAGCCCGGAAACTGGCGAACAAGTGTTCGGCGTTTGTTCAACTTTTCTCACCGGTTTGCAACCTGGAGATGATGTCAAAATCACCGGCCCCGTAGGCAAGGAAATGCTCTTGCCCGACGACGAAGAAGCCACCATTATTATGATGGGTACCGGTACAGGTATTGCTCCTTTCCGGGCTTATTTGTGGCGGATGTTTAAAGAAAACAATCCCGATTACAAATTCAAAGGTTTAGCTTGGCTGTTCTTAGGAGTTGCTTACACTCCCAACATTCTCTATAAGGAAGAGTTGGAGCAATTGCAGCGCGAGTTCCCCGATAATTTCCGCTTGACTTATGCCATCAGCCGCGAGCAAAAGAATGCTGACGGCGGCAAGATGTACATTCAAAACCGGATTCAAGAGAACGCTGAGCAATTGTGGGAATTGGTTCAAAAGCCAAATACTCACACTTATATCTGCGGTTTGAAGGGTATGGAAGGCGGAATTGATGAGGGAATGTCAGCCGCGGCTGGCAAGTACGGCGTTGACTGGGCTGCGTATCAGAAACAGTTGAAGAAAGAGCACCGTTGGCACGTTGAAACTTATTAATCTGTTACCTGATTTAATCTGATTTGTAGGGTGGGCTTGGCTCGCCCTACAATTTTTGAAGCAGTTTTGAGTCTTGAGGGGCTGGTTCACCCAAGACAAGTGTAAAATATACAGTAAGCTCACCGAAAAAGGGAGATAACTGACATGGTTATAACTTCTACCCAAAAACTCACCTTTGAAGAATATCTGAACTATCAGGGAGAATCAGGTGTTTGTTATGAATTATATCGGGGCAATCTAATCGAAATGCCAACACCTACAGCAATACATATCAAAATTTGTGAATTTTTAGTTTATCAGTTCCGGCGCTTCTTTGCAGCACACAACCTCCCGCTAGTTGCAATTGTCACCACCGCAGTCCGAACTGAGGAAAACTCTTCTCGCATTCCTGATGTGGTGATTTGCACTCAGAGTCTGTGGGAACAAGTCTGCGCGCAACCTGGTTCCGCAGTGCTAGATTTTGAAGAAAAACCGCTGTTAGTTATCGAAGTTACCAGTCAAAATTGGCGGGACGACTACATTCGCAAACGGGCAGAATATGACTTAATTGATATCCCTGAATATTGGATTGTAGACCCAAATCAACCGAAAATACGAGTATGCAGTCGCCCGGAAAATGAAGGCAGTTATTCTCATCAGGAATTTTTGCCGGGACAGCAAGTTCAGTCTGTACAGTTCGCTGAATTTATTTTATCGGTTAATGAAGTGCTATGTCCGCCCCTAGTTGAAGATTTAATTCGAGAAGAACAAGCACAGCTACAGCAACTAGGACAGCAAAATGAGCAACTAGAACAGCAAAATGAGCAACTAGAACAGCAAAATGAGCAACTAGAACAGCAAGTTAATGCCGAAAGGCAGCGGGCCGAAAGATTGGCGCAGCGGCTGCGAGAAATGGGGATAGAGATGGATACAGAACTTTAAATTGCCATGTAAAATCTGGATTAATTAGTCATGTAGATCCCGGACTTTTTTAAGAAGTCGGGTCTCTGGGTATTCAGTGAAGCCACGGTTATCATACAATGATTCTAGATGAAGTGAGTTTCAACGGGTCAAAGTCGTGGCTTTCAAAATTGGTTTGTTAGGTTTGGGTACAGTTGGCGCGGGAACAGCAGAGATTTTGCTCTCCCCAGATGGCCGCCATCCACTGTTGCAGGAATTGGAAATCTATCGGGTGGGAGTGCGCGATATTTCTCGAACTCGGTCTTTACAATTGCCAGAAAATGTGCTGACAACTGACCTAGAAGCGATCGCAACTGACCCGGAAATTGATATTGTAGTAGAATTGATTGGCGGATTGGAACCGGCGCGATCGCTCATTCTGCAAGCTATTGCCAGCGGCAAGCACGTCGTCACTGCCAACAAAGCAGTTATCGCCCGCTACGGAAATGAAATCTTCGAGGCCGCTAACAAAAAAGGCGTTTACGTAATGCTAGAAGCTGCTGTCGGCGGCGGCATTCCAGTCATTCAAAGCCTCAAACAATCTTTAGGTGCAAACCGCATTCAAACTGTCACCGGCATCGTCAACGGCACAACTAATTACATCCTGACGCGGATGCAAACAGAAGGCGCAGACTTTGCCGAAGTGCTCGCCGACGCTCAGCAATTAGGGTATGCTGAAGCTGACCCCACAGCAGATGTAGATGGATTAGATGCGGCCGATAAAATTGCTATCTTAGCCTCGCTAGCTTTTGGCGGACGCATCAAATTAGCTGATGTTCACTGCGAAGGTATCAGAAAAGTTAGTGCGGCGGATATTGACTACGCCGACAAGCTGGGATTTGTGATTAAATTATTGGCGATTGCTCAAGAAACCTCCCGCTACAATGGCAAGCAAGCGGAGGGAGAAAGCGAACTGCTGTCCATTCGAGTGCATCCGAGTTTTGTGCCGAAAACTCATCCGCTGGCGAGTGTTAACGGGGTTTACAATGCCATTTTAGTCGAAGGAGAGCCGATCGGGCAATTGATGCTGTACGGGCGCGGCGCCGGTGCGGGCCCCACAGCTAGCGCCGTAGTATCCGACATCATGAATGTAGCGGCCATCCTGAAAACAGAAACTGTTCCGATTCCTCATCCTTTGCTGAGTTGCAGTCACCAACACTACTGCAAAATTGCTCCGATGCAGGAACTTGTTACTCGCTTTTACGCCCGTTTTTTAACGCACGATACTCCGGGGGTAATTGGCCAACTAGGCACTTGTTTCGGCAACCACAAAGTTAGTTTAGAATCAGTTGTGCAGACGGGAATTCACGGCGATTTAGCAGAAATTGTCGTCGTGACTCACGATGTTAGGGAAGGTAATTTTCAACAAGCACTCGATGAAATTCGAGCGATGGAAGCAGTCGATAGTATTGCTAGCACGTTGCGAGTTTTGTAAAAGTGATTTGCTAAGGCCGGGCGGGTTTCACATACAATATTTGTTAATAATTGACAATATCTAAAACCCGCCCTCTCACTCACCCAATGGTAAATGTCATGTAGATTTTTGCCATTTGATACAAGTAAAAGTTAATTGAGATTATTCGTTGTGCGGTGGCGGGTTTATGTAAATTTTTTGTACTTATTCAATATTGTTGGTAAAACCGGCGGCTACCAGATAATGAAAGGAACAGAATTCGATTTTGTTGATCGCAAAACGGGAAGGCACTTGCTAGATTCTCTCTACGAAAAGTTTGCAAAACCCCAACTGCACGATACTTTTAAACCCAATAATCCTTCAATTTACATTCGGCACCAGGAAGGGCAACTTATTGATGGAAATTATATTATAACAAAAGTGTTTGAAGACTCTCGCACTGGTTTTTATGCTGAAAGTCGCTTCCCCATTTCTGGCAATCATCCACCTGTTTTAGTGATTCGCGGCTACGGTTCTTGGTATCCTTTCGATCGCGTTTTGGAAGATACGCCCGATGTATTTATGGCAAAACTAGAACGCCAGTTAAAATCGGCGCAAACTGCGGGTGCTATTGATTGGATAAAGCAGCAATTTCACAGCGGGAATCCGCCCGATGTCATCGGAGAAAGTTTGGGGGGCAAAGTTGCTCAGCAAATAGCAGCAAAATACCCGGATTATATTAGATCCACTGTAGTTTTTAATTCTTTGGGCGTTTCGGAAAAGTTAGCTAAAACTTCCACCGCTAACAATGTTTTTCACTACTTTACTTTAGGTGAAAGGTATGCTTTCTGGGCAAATGAAGGCGATTACATACCGGGAACGATTTTTGTGATTTCCCAGAAGGGGAAAAGCTGTTGTTATAAAATCGAAGAGGCGATCGTCCGAATGGCGCGTTTTGAAGGCAAGTTTCTCAAAAGGCGCGCGATTGTGGCAATATTGGCTCAGTTGCTTTTGCTAAATAGACACAATGCGATCGTCCTCAACAAGCGACGGCCAGTAGTCGTTCAGATCGATCGCACTCAATTGCAAATTTTCCGAAAAAAGCGCTTTGTTTAAACTCAGACAGAATTGCTTCAGGCTGCAGATGGCTGATTTTCCCGCGCTGCGACGGCGAGAACCAGACAAAGTGCTGCGATCGCTTTTTCCCATTCTTGCTTTACAGCGGTAGGTTGAACCTCATCAAAGGTGCTAACTAAACGAGGGATCGCTCGTTCTAATGCCTGTCTGGGAATTGATTTGTGCAGATCAACTAAACGAATTAAACTTTCTTGATTCTTCAAAAAACCGATTACCCATTTCGTAGTATGATCGGGACTATCAGGGACGTTTTTAATTCCTAGTTCTGTTTGCAACCAGTCGTAAAAAGGCGGCAGCTTTTGAGCTAAAACAGTTCCAGCAGTTGGCAAAGTTTCTTTGAGTAAAGCAGTATCCAGACTTGCGAATAATTGATTGAATTCCGGTGAATCGAGCAAGCTGGTTAATGGCAGTGAAAGCAGGGCTTCAGAAGCGTCAGGGGATACATTTAAAGTCCGCGAAAATGTTTGCAGCATTGGAAAGTCTCTGGTATTGATGACTTTTTTAGCCTAACAATCACGCGAATCAATGAATATGAGCTACCTCATATTAGCAAAATTGTAAGATCTCGATCGCCAAAGAAGCCTCTAAATCTAGCTGCGTGCCTCTGCGGTTAATAATTTGCCATTAAATATTCTACACAAATTCTCCCTTAGCAACCATCACCACCTTACCACCCACCAAAACTGTTATTTCGCCTTCATTCTTAGCGGCTTGTAACAACAGCAAAGAAGGTCGAGCGATTTCATAACCCTGCTCAACTCTGACATCAATCTTGGCTTCCCCATAATAATCATGTTCTACCAAATATCCCGCCAAACAGCCGTTAGCACTGCCAGTCGCCGGATCTTCTGGAATTCCTAATGAATGGGCAAAAACTCGCACGTTTAAATCATTAAGATCGCTGTAGGTTTCTGGGCAAAATATCAAAATTTCTTTCGCTTCCATTGTCTCAACTAGCTCAAAATATTTATCTAAGTTGACTTGAGCTTTTTTGAGCGAGGCGAGAGTTTTTAATGGGACAATTATAAACGGCACTCCGGTCGAAACTTCTTGAATTGGGAAGTTTGCATCAATTTCATCTGGTTGTAAATTCAGGACATTAGCCAGAGTTTCTGCTGATAAAACTTGACTAAAACTAGGCGGGTTTTGTCGCATCCACAAAATATCTGCCGATTCATTGTGATAATTAAAAGTAACTGGAATTTGACCGACGGCTAGATTGAGAATTACTCGATCGACCTTTTCGCGAATAATCTCTTGCTGCAACACAAACGCCGTGCCCAAAGTCGGATGACCCGCAAAGGGTAATTCCTTCTTGGGCGTGAATATCCGCACGTCATAGCCGCCATCTCGCGGATCGGGCGATCGAATAAACGTAGTTTCTGAATAATTGATTTCCCTCGCTATCAGCAGCATTTGAGCCTCAGATAGTTCGGCAACTCCTGCACCGCAAAATACAGCTAGTTGATTGCCAGCATATTTTGACTCTGCAAACACGTCAACTATATAAAAATTCACATTTCCCTCGTTCAACAGTAGTTGGTGTAGCAGCGGTTTCAACCGCCGAGTATTATAAAATTTCTTGTTACCAGGCAGAGCCTGGTAACACAGATCCAGAGGCTCCGCCTCGCTATTTCAAACAGCGAATTGCTTCCAACATTCCCCTGGCTTTATTAAGCGTTTCTTCGTACTCCATATCCGGGTTAGAATCAGCCACCAAACCAGCACCTGCTTGCACAGAAACCGAATGTTTGTCACCACCTAAAGAACGAACAACCATAGTCCGAATTGCGATCGCACTATTCAACTGTCCCTCAAAATCATAATACCCGTAAACCCCAGAATACGGCCCCCGGCGACAACCTTCCAACTCGTGCACAATCTCCATCGCCCGAATCTTCGGAGCACCGCTAACCGTACCCGCAGGAAAACCAGCTTTCAACAAATCCCAAGCTGTCTTATCCTGGGCCAATTCTCCCACCACATTGCTCACAATGTGCATGACGTGAGAATAACGCTCAATTTCCATTAATTCGTCAACTTTTACAGTACCGTTTCGGCAAACTCTGCCTAAATCGTTCCTGCCCAAATCAACTAACATGACGTGTTCCGCAATTTCCTTGGGATCTTGCAGCAATTCAGCAGCCAAAGCATCATCTTCTTGAGGAGTTTTACCCCGGCGGCGAGTGCCGGCAATCGGTCGCAAAGTTGCTATTTTTTTACCATCAGCAGTGTTTTCTGCCTTCACCATAATTTCGGGACTCGAACCGATAATCTGCCAATCTCTGAAATGAAAATAAGCCATGTACGGAGAAGGATTTATGAGACGCAAAGAGCGGTAAAGTGCAAAAGAATCGCCACTGTATTCAGCCTCTAGTCGCTGCGAAATAACTACTTGAAAAATATCTCCGGCTTTGATATAATCCTTAGCCTTTAAAACATTGGCACAATACTTTTCACGGGTAATATTGCTAGTGTAAGCCAATTCTGTATTTCCGGTTGTGGAACGGGCATCTTGCGCGTTATTGGGAGGTGTCCATTCTATGAGAGTAGATTGCCGGGAAAGCGGCGATTGCAGCTTCTGAACTAACTTACCAACGCGATCGCACGCTTGCTGATAAGCATCTGCCAAATCAACGCCAACCTCCCGCAAATCCGCATAGGCGACGACCCAAATTTTCCGCTTCACCTGGTCGAAAATCAGCAAATTATCCACCTGCATCCACAACCCATCCGGCAAATCATTCTCGCTGGCTGGATGCACGGGAACTCGCGGTTCTATCCACTTAATTAACTCGTAACCCCAAAAACCGAATAGCCCGCCAATTCCCGGCGGCAACTGCGGCAATTTCACCGGTTGATAAGACTCCAAACACTCGGTTAAAGCTACAAACGGATCGCCCGTAAATACTTTTTCGGAACCGTCACGGTAAACTTGAGTTGTGCGAGATCCCTTTGCCTCCAAAATCCACAACGGATCGCACCCTAAGAAACTATAACGCCCAAGTTTTTCCCCACCTTCCACCGACTCCAGCAGAAAACTGTAAGGTTGACCCGCACAAACCCGATACCACGCAGACACCGGCGTATCCAAATCAGCAACCCATTCTTGATACACGGGTACAAAATTGCCTTGTTTCGCCAGTTCCGAAAATTGTGAGAAATCGGGGAATATCATATATATCAGAAGGAAGAAGAAAGAAAGAAGAAGGAAAATGCAATCCTGGGAATAATTTCAGCGATTAAAAGCGTCCTAACCGTCTTGGGATCAATAAACAAAAGACGGAAAGCAACATCCCTCCGGCGACTGATACTTGCCAACTGCCATCACCGCCATCGGCTTGAGGGCGCGCAGCCCCTCTTGCAAACACCAGCGAAACAAACTTGCGTACCTCAGCGGCAAGTGAAAAGAAAGCTGTGCTTCGGAGTTCGACGCGGCCGCCCCCAACAGTAAAGCCTGCATATCCGCCTCAGTTTCCGCGACGCTGTGGCCCAAAGCCGACACCGCACAAGTATAAGCCACAATCCGACCTTGTTTGCAAGCAACGAAGGGAGAAAAGTCATTCAGTGCGTCTTCAATCTCCGAAGTTCGATCGCACCTGTATAATTTCTTGCACAAAGCCACACATTCACCAACATCCTCACTAGCCATCGCCCGCACCTCAAACCCCTTCTGTGGCTGGCTGCGAAACTTCCCCTCCATTAACACGAAAGGTTCCTTCACCTCAAAACCCAAAGAAGCGTACAGCGACAGCGACGCCATATTAAAAGATTCCTGAACCAAACGGATACCCACAGCGTCCTGTCCGCGTTCCAGCAAAGCTTTCATGATTTCGCGTCCCGTGCCGCGACCTTGAAAAGTTCGATCGACACTGACGGGCCCGATACCACGAATCGGGTTGCGTTCGTCCATAAATCCGCAGCCGACAACGGCACCAGAACTCTCGGCTACGATGCCAAAAAACAACGGACTTTCGATTAGCAAGCTACTTATTTTGGTTGCAAACTCCAGCGTCGGAAAATCTGTAGGGAACAAGTGGCGATCGGAAATATCTTTAAAAGCTTCATAAGTAATGCCAGCGCAAACATCGATATCAGAAGGCTGCGCTCGCCTGATTGCGACATTCATTTTTAATTTAACGATTAACTTTTAATAAGATTAGAAGTTTGCAGTAGTATTTTGGCGCTGCGGGCTTAGCCTCCCGCGCCAGAATACTACTGCAAAAACAAGTTTACAAGCTGAGCCTTTCAAGGCAATATTACCTATGTTTTGCTCAGCGATGCAGTCATAGTTTAAGGATCGAAAGTCTTCTTGCCGCTGAACTTCAGCTTAGCCGGATTGGGATTGCTGCCAATATTGCGGTCAATCTTACCGTTGTAGGGACGACCTTCGTTCACCTTTTCAGGGAACACGCCATCTTTGGGATGCAGGTACTCAGTAGAACCGTCGGGAAACACGCGGTAAATTTTGTAGTTCGAGATTTTGAATTTAGCCCGCAGTTGCTGGCCGCCCAAAGCGATGCACTGCTCCTTGCGGGGCAGATACAGCAAGTTGTCGCCTTGACGCATGATTGCAGCGCCGCCTGTAGGCATTTCAAACACCTGTTCCTTGGGGCTAGTCCAAGTGATCGCGTACTTCTCTTCAACTAGCGCCTTGGTCAGCAAGCCGCCGGTGCTGCCGCCGAAAAGAGGGGGTTGTCCAGTGAGTTCTTCTGCCATAAACATATCCAAAGGATTTTTACGGCATCCTATCATCATGACGCGACACTGCTGTCGAAATTGTAAGGAAAGTTAACAGTTTTTGGGCGATCGATCTCTTCTGATAATTGATAATTAGTAATTAATAATTGATAATTGGTAATTTACACCAAAGTTAGAAAACAAAATTAGGCAGCACGAATCCCGAAAAAATAATCAAACAAAAATAGCAATTATTCGGGTGCTTGTGGGCACCAGAATAATCGCACATTCTCCTAATTTTCCTCCACACGCGATGATCGAAAAATTTACCGCGTCAACCCTAAGTCAAGAACCAATTAGGGTCATAGCCGCGGGGAATTTGGCTCAAAGCAGTCCAAGTTTCTTGATTGACAATCCCGTTGGCCTGAATCCCAAAGCTTTTTTGAAATGCGCGAACAGCTTTGTCCGTCAAAGTAGCAAAGTCGCCGTCAATTTCACCACCATAATGGTTGGAAGTTTTGAGAACTTCCTGAACAGTAGCGACTGCTTCCCCAGAACTGCCTAATTTGAGTATCGGCATATTAACTGGAGCAGCAGTATAAAGCGCCTGCCAAGTCAGCGGCCCGACAATGCCATCCGGCGACAAGAAAACCCGAAACTGAAACAGTTTCACAGAAAAATCAACTGCTTTGTTAAAAATTCCTTTAGCAGGCTGTCGGTAAAGGTGCAACTTGGTTAGCAGTTGTTCTAGTTCCAATACCGCTTTACCTTGAGAACCTAATTGTAGTTGTGGCTTTTTGGCTATAGGTTGAGTAGATTTCATCTGGGTTGTAGGTGACATAATCGATTTTGCTAACCTCTAGGTTTGAGTATTCTTCTGGAAAAAAACTTTTTCCGGGCGAAACATTTGCATTCTCAATTTTTCCCGAATCAACACTGGCGTTGGCCGTGCCTCAACAGATTCGAGCGACTTTTACCATATCGCGACTTGTGGACAAGAGACTTATACCATTTTAGATTTTAGATTTTAGATTCGGCATGACGGATTACTATGGGGGTTTGCAGCTTACCTACAGTTTGATTCTTATTTTAAACTGATATTAATTTTGGGCAGCCTCCCTAGGTACTCTGTCGCCAAACCGGGTTTAATACGGCAAGCGCGTCCTGAATCTGCTTTGATACTTTTGATTTTAAAGCTGAACACCGCGTGGCCACATCTCCTTTAAGGCTGATCTCACAGGGTGAGGATTGAGGGTGATATCCTTTCCGTTTGCATCGGAATTATTCATCTCTCTCTTCTCTTTCTCTGCGAGCTCTGCGTTCTCTGTGGTTAAATCATTCCGATGCAATCGGCATTAATATTATTCGTTAAGTCCGACAGGGGTTGAAACCCCTGCCTCATAGCTCAAGTCGTCTCAAGACGACTGTAGATTAGTATTTGATATCAAGTCCGGCTTAAATAGCCCCTCCTATCAAATTTGTTAGCATCGGGAGTATTCCTATCTCTCTTCTCGACAAGCGCGTGAATCAGCGTCAATTCCTTGTCCGGGGCGGTTAATACATTCTCTTTTTTTCACCGCAGATA
Source organism: Microcoleus sp. D3_18_C4 (assembly GCF_036702355.1). NCBI lineage: Bacteria > Bacillati > Cyanobacteriota > Cyanophyceae > Oscillatoriales > Microcoleaceae > Microcoleus > Microcoleus sp. D3_18_C4. The sequence continues at coordinate 6,754 of NZ_JAUBTF010000008.1, read as the reverse complement.
CAGGCAGATAAACACAGATTAACGCAGATGAATTAGATCAATTCCGGTTGCACCATCGGGAATTGTTGACTGTTGACTGGATTTTACTATTTCGATGCTACCGCAATTGATATGAGAGAGGGTGTAGCAGCGGAGGCTGTTTCTGCATTGAAAACTTTTCTGTGCTATCGTATCTCGGGCGATCGATTAATATCGATTCCGGTTGCACCGTCCGTCATTGTTGACGGTTGACGGTTGACTGTTCACTGTGAGTCCAAAAAATGAAAATTGCGCGAATTATTTGTTGGCAGCTTGATTCGACTTTACGCCCGACTTCAGAAGCGCGGATTTGATATCATTCCAGCGCAGCCGGATTTGATATAACTCGATCGATATTTGCGCGCTCAGACGCCCACAAACCCGGTTTTTTACAGTATATTCCATGTCAATTTAGTACCGATAAACAGGGTTTCGAGCAACAGAATCAGTAATGATGCGAGAACTGTAAAGAAACCAGGTTTTGCGCGGTGTACTTCATAAACCTTGAATACGCTGTATCAATTGAGTCTAAACAGTGGGAATAGTAAAGTGAAATTCACTTCCTCGGTCTTTTCCTGCGGAATCTACCCAAATTTTACCGCCCCAGCCAGCAACAATCTGTTTGCAAATTGCCAATCCCAAACCGGTACCGCCGGCGCTGCGGCGCAAAGCTCCTTCTTCTTGATAAAATCGATCGAACACTACTTTTAAACTGTTCGCCTCGATTCCCCTCCCCGTATCGGCTACGAGCACTTCCACCATCCGAGAACCGTTGCATTTCGCTCTTATGGTGACGCTTCCTTGAGGTGTGGTGAATTTGCAAGCGTTGTCTAGCAGTTTGGAGAGCACCTCCACCAACCACTCTCCGTCAGCTTGCACTAAAGGCAATTCTGCCGACACTTCGGCGATAATTTCCGGTAACTGTCGATCGAGTCCGCCCCCCGATCGCACGCTGCTAAGGGCCAAATCAACGCATTCTTGCAGCGTCAGCGATTCTACGTTCCATTGGACTCGCCCGCTTTCTAAGTGAGAAAGAGTTAAGAAATCCTGCACGAGTTTTCGCATTCTATCGGCATCGCCCAGGGCAGTTTCTAACATGATTTGCCGCAATTCTGGGGGCATATCTGGTTCGGAGTTCAAGCTTTCCAAACAAACTTGAATCGTAGAAAGAGGGGTGCGGAGTTCGTGTCCGGTGATGGCAATTAGATTGCTGCGAGTGCGGTCTAATGCTTCTAATTGTTGGTTGAGTTCTTCTAAATGAGCGTAGGTTTCTGCTTGAATTAAGGCGGCTCCGAGTTGGGTGGCGATCGCCTCTACTAAAGCAATTTCGTCTTCTTCCCAAGCCAAAGTCGATCGACACTGGTGCATTTCCACCATGCCCAAAACCCGCCCCTGATAAAGCACTGGCACCATTAGCCAAGAGACAATTTGCCAATTTTTTACAGTTTTTTCCAGGAATTGTGTATTGACAATCAGGGGGTGTTGTGCTGTGTCTTGGATGTAAACTCGCTCTTGCCGCGCCACCGCGTCGCTCCATATTTGATTTTCCTGCAACAGCCAAGTCTGATCCAGCATGGAACTAGCGCCCGGCCCCAAAAACTCGCGATCGATTTTGACCGCCACATCTGCGGTCTTGCACCGATAAATCAAACATCGGCTTGCCGACAGGGCAGTGCCCAGTTCTTGGACTGCAACTTCGACGATTTCTTGCGGGTTGAGAGACTGCCGCATTGCCGTGGTAATTAAGTTTACCAGGCGTTCTTTGCGTTCCTGGGCGGCGATGGCAGCGTATGCTTTGAGCAGTTTGTGCTGGCCTGCTTGCAAGTAGGTTACTAAGCGTTCGGTAAAAGCATCGCTCAATTTTGGATTGGGAATTTTTGAGCTTTTTCTCGTACTTATGTCAGGTTTGGTGGCTTTGGAAGTGGCGGATTTCCTCGTTTTTTTCGGTGTTTTGACGAGCTTGTAAGCAGTTCGAGCTCGATCGATTTTTTCGGCCAATTCCGGGCGATAATTGACAATTCTATCGAGCAACAATGCGGCAGCTTTGGAGCTTACCTCGCGATCGAACGTCCAAATTCCTTCAAATCTGCGAGCTTGATCCATCAACAGTGGCCCGCGATCGTCCTGGTTGTCGATCGGCACAATTTTTTCTTGACAAATCAGGCAAGTTGAGTAGTGCTGCCCCAGCACCACTAAGTGCCACTCTTTACTCAATCCGTCCTCCGGTGCAAACGCCACAGTTTCGTGACATTCCGAGGAATTTTTAAAGTCAGTTTCCGGTGCAGCCAGCACGTATACCTGAGACGAGCGTGAGGCAATTCGCCGGTAGCGGTGAGCTTCCTGGCGGTAGAAGCGCTCTCGCTGAAAGCTTGCAATGACTAGCGGTTCGTCGTCTGAACCCGCCAAAACTAAGTCTTCCATTGCGTGAGACAGGGCTGTCATGGAAGATTTGAAATAAATTTGTGCCCGCAGTTGGGGCAAAGCTTGCAGAAGTTCTGCCAGTAGCGAAATAGGGACGATCATCTAGCCTTAAACGTGCATTTTTGCCGATGACAAAACAGGATCGATAGGAGGTTTAGAGCGATCCCTTTTCAGTATCTGATACATTTATGCTTCATAACACGACTGTTTAAGTCATATCATGCTAGCCATATCATTTAGACGAATCTAAGCAGAGGTATGCCTCCAAGACCTTGAGTTCATCCCAAAGTCACCTGTTTTTACCTCTAGGTGTTGACGCCAACTCATCTATTCAGGGTTCGATTCGGGCGTTAGCACTCTCACCATTCAGACTTGTTAGGCACCGCTTCCGGATCTCTTGCATTATACTATTCTTGAGCTATTTGATATCAGTGCTATCTTTATCGGTTTTTGGCGAATCGGTTTTTGGCGATCGATCTGGCTAATCGGCAATTAAACTTTCAAAAATCACAAGTAATTGGCCATTAGCTAAAAACTAACGGCCAATTATTTTGAGGACTTATATCCAATCTGGTTAGATTCGGAATGATGCCAAAGGTGCGAGCATCCTTGCGAGCTTTTAAGCTCTCACTGAAATCGGAAAATTATTATTCCGATGAAGCGCGGAAACGATTTTCACCAAAATCTATGAAGAAAAAGGGTTTCGGACACCTAGCTTGTAAGTCCTATATTTTTTTTGAGGCATAGCGCCTGAGTATAAATGCTGCGGCTGTGGCTGTCTTAGGCTAGTTCCCCCCCTTCGTCGCTGCCGCCCGGAGATGATTTGTAGAGAGCATCTAATTGTTCGCGGGCGTCTTGGACAGTCAGCGAACGCATCACTAACAGCGGCTCATTGACTATGTTTCCGTATTCATCTAAAAGTTCTGGATGCGGTACCGATTGAGAGCGAGGATTGGATGCGTAGGGATTATTTGCCCTGAACTGTTGAGGGCGCTGGGACTCCATACCAACGGTGACTAGACTGCGGATTAAGTTACCGACTGCCAGAAAGGCAAGAATGGTAAAAGCTAAAATATAAAGCAGGTGCAACATTATCTTCTCCTCCGGGCTAAACAGCCACACAGCAATTTACAAAAGTGTTTCAGCAAGTAATAACTTATTAACTGGAAATCTGTTTGAGGTTGTCAAGTGGGCCGCCACATTTCCCAAGGTTGGGGATTTGACTGCAAATTTAACTTGAACTCGCTTCCTTATTTTCCAGGGGGAGCTGACTGCCATGAGCGAAAGCGTGCCGATACTTGCCAGCATTCGGCGAGCTGTCTGTGCCACGGCATCAGTGCTGCTGTTTCAATCCCAACTTGACCTCCGGTTGCTTGAAATAGAGCTTTAGCTGCGCCTACTTCTTGCTGAGCCTGTTTGACTCGCGCCAGCAAGTCAGATTGATCTTCGTCGCTGAGAAAGGGAATTTCCTCAGTTTCTAAGAGCTTTGCCGATCGATCGAACCAGTAATTGAAATCCTCTAACAGCGGTTCCAGTAACGCTTTGAGCAATTCTGGCTCCGGCAAATTGGAATTAAGCATGGATCAAAATTGGGTTATTTATCTATTATAGTCTTAGACGGTCTTTACAAATTGTAACATATTTTTAACGAAAATTTAATAATTTAACAACAATGAGCAGGTGGGTGTGAATAAATTTAACTGTGCCAGCAGCGATTTTTGAGTCGAAATCCCCAAATTCTGCAATATCCGCTCAGACTCGCTAGCAATAGCTCATAGCAGAAGGAAGTTCGGCAACGGATTCGCTTTCTTCGGATGTAACGGATGTAACGGATGAAAGAAAGAAAAAAGAAGGAAGAAAAAAACTATGCCCTGTTTGGCCAATGCCCTGTTTGCCCAATGCCCAGAATGACCTAATTTCCCGGAGTGTCCCCCAGCCGGAAGTCGGCGCTTGCTGTCGCAATCTGAGTAAGATAGAAGCAACTGCAACTAAATTAATTGCTAATTCAGCCGATGTCTAGCTCACAATCCATGTCCCCTCCAGAAGAGTCCGTTAAGATTGAGTTGCCCCGCACGAGTGAGTCGGAGGCACTAAAAAAAATTCGCCACACCACCTCCCACGTTATGGCGATGGCGGTGCAGAAGTTATTTCCCAAGGCGCAAGTGACCATTGGCCCTTGGATTGAAAACGGTTTCTATTATGACTTTGACACTCCCGAACCTTTTACGGAACAGGATTTAAAAGCCATTAAAAAAGAGATGATCAAAATCATCAACCGTAAATTGCCTGTAATTCGGGAAGAAGTCAGCCGCGAGGAAGCAGAACGCAGAATTAAGGAGATTAACGAACCTTACAAATTAGAAATTTTAGAAGGTTTGATCGAACCAATTACTCTTTACCATTTGGGCGAGGAATGGTGGGATTTGTGCGCGGGGCCTCACTTGGATAATACCAGTGAGTTGAATCCAAAGGCGATCGAACTAGAAAGCCTAGCAGGCGCCTACTGGCGCGGGGACGAAACCAAAGCTCAGTTACAGCGCATTTACGGCACTGCTTGGGAAACTCCCGAACAGCTAGCAGCATACAAACACCGCAAAGAAGAAGCATTAAGGCGCGATCACCGCAAATTAGGCAAAGAATTAGGCTTATTTATTTTTGCCGATGCGGTGGGCCCCGGTTTGCCTTTGTGGACGCCGAAAGGTACTGTTTTGAGAAGTATTTTAGAAGATTACTTGAAACAAGAACAAATCAAGCGCGGCTATTTGCAAGTAGTGACTCCACACATTGCCAGAGTCGATTTGTTCAAAATTTCTGGACATTGGCAGAAATACAAAGAAGATATGTTTCCGCTAATGGCGGAGGATGAGGAAGCGGCAGCAAACGAACAGGGTTTTGTGATGAAACCGATGAACTGCCCTTTTCACATTCAGATTTACAAAAGCGAATTGCGTTCCTATCGCGAATTGCCGATGCGCTTAGCGGAATTCGGCACAGTTTACCGCTACGAACAATCGGGAGAATTGGGCGGTTTAACGCGGGTGCGCGGCTTTACGGTGGATGATTCCCACTTATTTGTCACACCGGAACAGTTGGATGCAGAATTCTTGAATGTGGTGGATTTGATTCTGTCAGTCTTCAAGAGTCTGCAACTGAAAAACTTTAAAGCGCGTTTGAGTTTCCGCGATCCGAACAATTTAGAGAAATACATCGGTTCCGATGAAGCTTGGGAAAAGGCTCAAGGTGCAATCCGCCGCGCGGTGGAAACTTTGGGAATGAATTATTTTGAGGGAATTGGGGAGGCGGCTTTTTACGGGCCGAAACTCGATTTCATTTTCCAAGATGTCTTGGATAGAGAATGGCAATTAGGAACTGTTCAGGTAGATTACAATTTGCCCGAACGTTTTGATTTGGAATACGTTGCTGAAGACGGCACTCGCAAGCGTCCGGTGATGATTCACCGCGCTCCTTTCGGTTCTTTGGAACGCTTGATCGGGATTTTGATCGAGCAGTATGCGGGGGATTTTCCGCTGTGGTTAGCGCCGATTCAGGTGCGGTTGTTGCCTGTCAGCGCCGAGTTTTTGCCGTTTGCGAAGGAAGTGGCCGCGAAGATGAAGGCGCTCAATATTCGCGCTGAAGCTGATGAGGATAGCGAGCGTTTGGGCAAGTTGATTCGCAATGCTGAGAAGGATAAAATTCCGGTGATGGGTGTTGTGGGTGCGAAGGAAGTTGAGGCGAATAGTTTGAATATTCGGACTCGTGCTTCTGGGGAGTTGGGGGCGATTTCGGTTGATGAAGTGATTGGGAGGTTGCAGGCTGCTATTAGCAGTTATGGCGATTTTTAAGCGATTTTAATCGCAGATTTTAGAACGGGCGTCTCGCCCGTTCCACAATTCACTTAATGGGCGTCTCTCCCATTCCACAATTAACTTAACGGGCGAGACGCCCGTTTCACAATTAATGCAAATGATAAGCTGTTGTGCATTTAATTTTCACAATCCTCTCCGTTGCCTTTGCGTGCAGGTGATGCTGAACCAATTGTAGATTTACAAGCGTTATTAAATGGGGTTTACGATCGCCCCGCCTATGACTTTAGAATAGATTATATCGCCGTATCAGTTCCCCCGCTGTCCGAAACTTAAGCTGCTGGAGCGGATGTTTTGTTGGAGGAGAGGGGATCGATCGGATGATAGAGGGAGGTTTAAGTGCGATCGCCCGCATATAAATTGCTGAGATATAATTAGGGCTTGCTGAATATATCGATGGCACTTGACGTAGCCTGGGTTATGCGCTCGCGAGAGCGAGGGTAAAGTGCAAA